>JABIUG010000426.1 GCA_018700655.1 Rhodospirillaceae bacterium
CAGGGCGAGCCGTTCTGGGGCGGGACCTATTTTCCCGCCACACCCAAATATGGCCGCCCCGGCTTCACCGATGTCCTGGTTGCGGTCGAAAACACCTTCCGCAACGGCAAGGACAAGATCGAGCAGAACAGGCTTGCGATCCAGGAGGCGCTGACCCGGCTTTCGGACAAACAACCCGGCGACGCCCTGCCCGATGACCTGGCAGACCGGACCGCCGAACAGCTGATGCAGGCGGTCGACATGCGTTACGGCGGGATCGGCCAGGCGCCGAAGTTTCCCCATGTGCCCGACCTCGACCTGCTCTGGCGCGCCCACCGCCGGGGTCACGGCGACAGCTTCGGGCGCGCCGTGCTGACTTCCGCCGACGCCATGGCCGAGGGCGGGATCTATGATCATCTCGGTGGCGGCTGGGCGCGCTATTCTGTCGACCAGATCTGGCTGGTGCCCCATTTCGAAAAGATGCTCTACGACAACAGCCAGTTGATCGAGCACTACACCAGGCTGTGGCTGGGCACCGGGCGCGATCTCTACCGCCGCCGTGTCGATGAAACGATCGGCTGGCTGATCCGCGAGATGACCACGGCCGACGGCGCCTTTTGCTCCAGTCTCGATGCCGATTCCGACGACGGCACGGGCCATTCGGAGGAAGGCGCCTTTTATGTCTGGAACGAAGCCGAGATCGATGAGGCCCTGGGCGAAGATTCCGAATTGTTCAAGGAACATTACGGCGTCTCAGTCGAAGGCAACTGGGAAGGCAAAACGATCCTGAACCGGCTCGCTAAAGGCGAACCCGATGCCGCAACGGAGGCCCGTCTCGCCGTGCTGCGCGCCCAGTTGCTCGAGATACGCGCTCCCCGGCACCGACCCGGACTCGACGACAAGGTCCTGGCCGACTGGAACGGCCTGATGATCCGTGCGCTCGCCCGTGCCGGTGCGGCTTTCTCTAAGCCTGAGTGGGTCACCATGGCACGGCGCGCCTTCGACCATATCGTCGCGACCATGACCGATGGCGACCGGCTGAAACACAGCGCCCGCGATGGCCGCGTGCTCGACGTCGCCATGCTCGACGACTACAGCCACATGGCCGATGCCGCACTGGCTCTCCACGAGGTCACCGGCGATGCGACGCTTATCGAAAATGCTCGCGCGTGGGTTGCAACCGCATTGGCCCACTATTGGGATGACCGGGCCGGCGGTTTTTTCTTCACCGCCGACAATGCCGAAGCGCTGATCGTGCGTACCAAGACCGCACTCGACAACGCCACGCCATCAGGCAACGGCACCATGGTCAGCGTGCTTTCCCGTCTCTGGCACCTGACCGGCGAAGACACCTATCGGGCACACGCGCAAGCCATCGGCACCACCTTCTCCCAGGATGTCCTCGCCAATCCCATGGCCCATGCCGTTTTGATCAGTAATCTTGATTTACTCAATCGTGTCATGCAGGTTGTGATTGTGGGATCAAGAGGTGAACAAATGACCGATGCCATGCTGAGCGAAGTCTGGCAAGCCGGACGCCAGGACACCGTCGTGAGCGTGATCACCTCCGGCGAAACCCTTCCCGATGGCCATCCGGCGACCGGCAAGGGCCAGGTCGACGGCCTTGCCACCGCCTATGTCTGCGAAGGACCAGTTTGTTCGCTGCCCGTGACGGCCGCCGAACCCCTCGCTACCCTTCTGGCGCCTGGTGGATAGTCGCAACGCAATTTCAAGACTGGCGCAGCGGCCCCTGTGCGATGCAGAATCGGGCCAACAGACCAAGGAGATCAGGCCATGGCGACAGCAATACGCATGCATGCGGCCGGCGGGCCGGAAGTCCTCAGGGTTGAGGAGGTCGCAGTCGGCGATCCCGGTCCGGGCGAGGTCCTGATCGGCCATAGCGCGGTCGGGCTGAACTTCATCGATACCTATCAGCGCTCCGGGCTTTATCCGATGGCGCTTCCTGCAACGCTGGGCATGGAAGCGGCCGGCGTGGTCGAAGTCCTAGGCGATGGCGTCAATGGGATTGAGGTCGGCGATCGCGTCGCCTATCCAATGACCGGCGGGGCCTATTGCACGGAGCGCACGATTCCGGCCGACAAGGTCGTGAAGGTGCCCGATTCGGTCGACGACAACACGGCAGCCGCGATGATGCTGAAAGGCATGACCGCGGAATATCTGCTCCACCGCACCTTCCCGGTCGAGGCCGGTCAGACGATCCTGTTCCATGCTGCCGCAGGCGGGGTCGGGCTGATCGCATGCCAGTGGGCCAAGGCGATGGGGGTCACGGTGATCGGCACGGTCTCGACCGACGCCAAGGCGGAACTCGCCAGGGCACATGGCTGCGACCACCCGATCGTCACGTCACGCGAGGATATCGCCGCAAGGGTCAAGGAGATCACCGAGGGCAAAGGCGTGCCCGTGGTCTACGATTCGATCGGCGCCGATACCTTTGAAGCCTCGCTGGCCTCGCTCAGCCCCCGCGGCATGATGGTCTCGTTCGGTCAATCCTCGGGCCCGGTCACGAGCTTCAACCCCGCGGTCCTGGCTGCGGGCGGTTCGCTCTACTACACACGTCCCGGCCTCGCCAACTACATCGCAACACGCGAGGATCTCGAGCTCTCGGGCAAGCGCCTGTTTGACGTCGTGGGCTCAGGCAAGGTCTCGATCAAGGTCAACCAGACCTATGCGCTGACCGAAACCGGACAGGCCCACCGCGATCTCGAAGGACGCAAGACGACGGGCTCGACGGTGCTGCTGCCATGACCAGGGTCAAGGCGATCCGCTTCCACGAACATGGTGGCTCCGACGTCCTCAAGCTCGAAGACATCACCCTTCCCGATCCCGGGCCGGGCGAGGCGCGCGTGCGCAATACCGCGATCGGGCTCAATTTCTATGACGTCTACGAACGCAAGGGCCTCTATTCGATCGAACTTCCGGCAACGCCCGGCACCGAATCGGCCGGTGTGATCGAGGCACTGGGAGAGGGTGTCATGGATCTGGAAGTCGGCGACCGGGTCGCGGCCCTCACGGGCCCGGGCAACTATGCCGAAGCGATCAATGTCGATGCCGGCCAGCTCGTGCGCCTGCCGCCCGGCATCGACGACCGGACCGCAGCGGCCTGCATGACCAAGGCGATGACGGTCGAGTATCTGCTGGAGCGTTGCTTTCAGATCCGGCGCGGCCAGACGATCCTGTTTCACGCTGCCGCCGGTGGCGTCGGGCTGATCGCCTGCCAATGGGCAACAACCCTGGGCGCACGGGTCATTGGCACGGTTTCGACCCAGGCCAAGGCAGACCTTGCACGCCAGAACGGCTGCGATGTGCCGGTGATCATGGCCCAGGAGGATCTGGTCGAACGGGTCCGGCAGGAAACCGGCGGCAAGGGTGTGCCAGTGGTTTACGACTCGATCGGCAAGGACAGCTTCGACGCCAGCCTGGATTGTCTGGCCCGGCGCGGCACGATGGTGTCATTCGGCCAGTCTTCGGGCGAGCCCGAACCGTTCCGACCCTTGTTGCTGGCACAGAAGGGATCGATCTACATCACCCGGCCCGGCATGTGGGATTATGCCGCCACCCGCGGCGAACTGCTGGCAAGCGCCGAACGGGTCTTTTCGATGATCGCCTCGGGCAAGGTGAAGATCACCATCGGCCAGACCTTCGGACTGGACGAGACTGCTGCGGCCCATGATGCCCTGGAAAACCGCCAGACCGTGGGTTCAACCGTCATCCTGCCCTGAACCGGGCCCTACCTATAAGGGACAACGGCGCACCCCGGATGCGGGGTACAGCGTTGTGGGAGGAGACCTGCGATACGGGGCTATCTTGTTGACTTACGCAGACTGATTTCTCGCCCCCTCCAAGGATAGTTGCGCGCACGACCCCTGATCAGAATTTGTTTCGATAACACGAAGATGACACCGGCGCCTCGAGTCTGCCGCGCATCACGACAGGTCACTCTCACGTGGTATCACGGATGCTGATCCGACAAGACGCCCAGCTTCTCAATGTTTTTGAGAAGCACTCCTCAGATCGCAATTTCGTTTTCAGAACAACAGGTTACTCACGCCAAGAGACTGACCGCAAGCGTTCAGTGAACCCGTCTCAGTGCGACGAACGCCGCCAGATCGCATCTTCGAGCTGATCGAGGAAGGCCTCATGGGAGGCAATCTCCTCTTCGGTGGCATCGTGGGGCCGTGCTTCGCGCTCCTGGCGAGGCGCCCTGGAGCCATCGGCCTGGAGATCGCTGCCCTCGAACGTCGGAGCAAGTGCGAGGTCGGCCTGACGTCCCCCGCGCAGCTCCAGATAGACCTGGGCCAGAAGTTCGGCATCGAGCAGGGCGCCGTGATGGGTTCTGGCCGATGAGTCCACGCCCAGCCGCTTCATCAGGGCATCCAGGCTGTTGGCCTGACCCGGGTAGATGCTGCGTGCCAAGATCAGCGAATCGATCACACGCTCACCGCTGATCGGATCGAGCGCTTCCTTGCGAAGCTCGTTGTTGAGGAACTTCAGATCGAACTCGGCGTTGTGAATGACGATCGTGCTATTACCCAGAAACGCCATGAAATCTTCGGCCTTGTCGCGAAAAAACGGCTGATTCGAGAGAAACCCGTCAGACAACCCATGGACATTGAAGGCCTCGCGCTCGTTCTCACGCTGAGGATTGAGATAGGTCTGCCAGGACCCACCGGTCGGGACATGGTTGATCAGCTCGACACAGCCGATTTCCACAACGCGGTGGCCGGCCAGAACGTCAAGGCCTGTGGTTTCGGTATCGAGAACGACTTCGCGCATGATCGTGCCGGGGTTGGAACAGTGACCCTACAACGTCCGTCTGCCGATCGCGACCGCAAGAACATGACACTTATCCATGGTTCAGCGCGGCGGCCAGATCGATCCACCGAGCCCGTCAAGTTCGCGGGCCAGGGCCCGAACCCGGCGCCAAGTCAAACCCTTGGAAAGACCCGTTGGAATGACATGATCGGCCCGATGGCGTTTTTCGGCATCGGCCATCTGTCGCGCACGAATGCTGGCGAGTTTCTCGGGTGTCATGCCCGGCCGGCGCAGGACACGGCAGGCCTGAACAAACGACGGAGCTGACACAACACAACTTGCATCGACCCCGCGTTCACCGCCGGTCTCGAACAGCAGCGGAACATCCATCACGACCAGACCGACGCGCCGCCGGCAGGACCAGCGCAGAAACCGATCGCGATCGGCTCCGACCAGCGGATGAACCACGCGCTCCAGCGCCAGCAGAGCGGCACGATCGGCAAGCACCGCCTTGCCCAATGCGGCACGATCAACCCGCGCGCTGTGCCCTTCTCCAACTACGGCCTGGGGCACCAGGCCCCTGATCACCGGAACAGCCGCGCCGCCCGGACCATAAAGCCGGTGGACCGCGGCATCGGCGTCATGCACCAGAGCACCGCAGCGCACGAACATCGCCGCCACGGTCGATTTGCCCATCCCGATAGAGCCTGTCAGACCAAGCACAAACATCGGGATTGTTTACGGCATCACGCCATGCCACGCCACGCCGGATCGGGATTTACGTTAAGCTGGTGCACCACACTGCGATCACCACCACACCGGTTTTCCAGAGCATTCACCATGGCCAAGAACAAAACACACCAACCTGCTGCCCCGGACGAACTGGGCGACGGCTGGCAGACATCAGCACCGGGAGAACTGGGGCTTGATCCCATGGCGCTGGCCGGCATCGTTCCGCATTTTTCGCAATGGCATGCCGCCAACGTTCACGCCGTCCTGATTGCGCGCCACGGCAGCCTGGCGTTCGAGCGATATTTTGAAGGGGAAGACGAGGCATGGGGGCGACCGCTGGGGCGTGTCGCTTATGATGCGGGCAAATTGCATGATCTTCGTTCGGTCACCAAGAGCGTCGTCTCCCTGCTCTTTGGCATCGCGGCCAGGAATGCCGGTTTCGATGAGCTCGACACGCCGGTTCTTTCCTTCTTCCCCGAACACTCCGACCTCACGATCGGCAACAAAAAACACATCACCGTGCGTCATCTGCTGGAAATGTCGACCGGCCTGGCATGGAACGAGGAGGTCCCCTACAGCGATCCGGCCAACAGCGAAATCCTGATGACCAACGCGGACGATCGCTGCCGTTATGTTCTCGATCAGGAGCTGGTGCGCCCGCCGGGCCGGGCCTGGCAATACAGCGGCGGCACAACCACGCTGCTGGCAGAGATTATCCACCGCCTGGCCGGCAAACAGGTCGATGCCCTGGCCCGCGAGAGCCTGTTCGATGCGCTGGGCATGCACGAAACCGATTGGCTGGCTTACGACGATGGTGTCCCGATTGCCGCTTCGGGCCTGCGCCTGCGTCCGCGTGATCTGCTGAAAATCGGACAACTCGTGCTCGATGGCGGCAAACGCGGTGACGAACAGATCGTCGCGCAAGCCTGGATCGAGCAGGCGACGTCACCACAGATCAACGGCCAGGGCCTCTTTTTCTATGGCCATCACTGGTGGCTGGGACGCTCGTTTGTTGCAGGCGAGGAAATCACATGGATCAGCGGTGTCGGCTGGGGTGGTCAACGGCTTTTCATCGTACCGTCACAGGAGCTGGTCGTGCTCGTGATGGCCGGGCTTTACGACAACCCGATACTGCAACCGGTTCCCGGCGAAATCGTGCTGCGCCGTTATGCGCTGTCAGCCGCCATGGCCGGTGAACGCTGAGGTTTCACAGACCCTCGGCGACATAGGCGTAGAGCGCGCCGGTCACTTCGGGCTCACGGCCAAACCAGGCGGCAAAGCCGGGACGTGCCTGATGCAGCAACATGCCCAGGCCATCGACGGTCGCAAGGTGGCGTGCGCCGGCGCGATACAGCAGGTCGGTTTCCAGCGGAGCATAAACAAGATCGTAGACCACGGCGTCGCCGTCGAGCGGATCAAGCGCGATCTCGAGATCAGGCTGGCCGGTCATGCCAAGCTGGGTCGTGTTGACCAGCAGCCCGGCGCCATCGAGCGCGGCGTCACGTTCTTCCCAGGCGACCGGCACGACGCCAGCTCCGAACTCCTGGGCCAGAGCGTCAGCGCGTTCGGCCGTGCGGTTGGCCAGACGCAGCTCGCAAACACCTGCCTCCAGCAGCGCGACGATCACGGCACGGCTGGCGCCACCGGCGCCCAGAACCACCGCTGGCTTGCCGGCCGACCATGTCGGCGCACGCTGATCCAGATTCTCG
>JABIUG010000427.1 GCA_018700655.1 Rhodospirillaceae bacterium
GCGTGTCTCCTTGACCGGTGCGTTGCGTGCGGCCGCCAGGGAAAGGCCCAGGACCATCCGGGTGTCGCGCGGGTCGATCAGGCCGTCATCCCACAGGCGAGCCGTGGCATAGGTGGCATCGCCCTGTTCTTCGTACTGGGCCTGGATAGGTGTTTTGAAGGCTTCTTCGTCTTCGTCCGTCCAGGTCTCGCCCCTGGCCTCGATGCCGTCGCGCCGGACCTGGGCCAGAACATTGGCCGCCTGTTCGCCGCCCATCACCGAGATGCGAGCATTGGGCCACATGAAGAGCAGGTTGGGATCATAGGCCCGGCCGCACATCGCATAGTTGCCCGCGCCAAACGAACTTCCGATCACGATGGTGAACTTCGGCACGTTGGCACAGGCGACCGCGGTCACCATCTTGGCTCCGTCCTTGGCAATGCCGCCGGCTTCGTAATCGCGCCCCACCATGAACCCGGTGATGTTCTGCAGGAAAACCAGCGGGATGCCCTGCTGGGCGCAGAGCTGGACGAAATGGGCGCCTTTCTGTGCCGATTCCGAGAACAGGATGCCGTTGTTGGCGACGATGCCGACGGGATGGCCGAGGATATGGGCAAAGCCGGTCACGAGAGTCGGGCCGTAGAGCGGCTTGAACTCGTCAAAGTCGGAACCATCGACGATCCTGCCGATGATCTGGCGCACATCGAACGGCTTGCGCGGATCGGCCGAGACGATGCCGTAGATGTCGTCGGGATCGAGCACGGGGTCGCGTGGCTCGAGCACTGCCGGGCCGTGCGAAAGGGCCTGCGGCAGGCTTGCCACGGCTTCACGGGCAAGGCCCAGTGCATGGAGGTCGCTTTCGGCCATTTGGTCGGCGACGCCGCTTTCACGGGTATGAACCTCGGCCCCGCCGAGCTCTTCGGCGGTGACGACTTCTCCGGTCGCGGCCCGCACCAGGGGCGGACCACCCAGGAAGATCGTCGCCTGGTTCCGAACCATGATCGAGCGATCGGCCATGGCCGGGACATAGGCGCCGCCGGCCGTGCAGGAACCCATCACGACAGCGATCTGGGCAATACCCTGGCCCGACATGGTTGCCTGATTGTAGAAGATGCGCCCGAAATGCTCCCGGTCAGGGAAGACCTCATCCTGGTTGGGCAGGTTGGCTCCGCCGGAATCGACCAGATAGATGCAGGGCAGGTGGTTCTGGCGGGCGATCGCCTGGGCGCGCAGGTGTTTTTTCACGGTAACGGGATAATAGGTCCCGCCCTTGACCGTGGCGTCGTTGGCAACCACGACACATTCGCGGCCCGACACGTACCCGATGCCGGTGATGATGCCGGCGGCCGGAACGGCATCGTCATACATGCCCTTTGCCGCCAGCTGGGAGAGCTCTAGAAAAGGGGAGCCTGGATCAAGCAGCAAACGCACGCGTTCGCGCGGCAACAACTTGCCGCGGCCGATATGGCGCTCGCGGGAAGCTTCCCCGCCTCCTTGGGCTGTCCTTGCAACGGTGTCGCGCAGCTGCGCGACACGCGCCATGAGGTCGTCACGGTTCATCGCAAAGGCCGCGGAATTGCGGTCGACGGCGTCTACAATCACAGGCATGCCGGGTGTTACTCCCCCTTACGCTGTGGAGAACCACAGGCGTTGGGGGCACCATACGCAATGGTCGTGACGAAGTGAATGCGCTGGCGAACCCTTACTTGATGCAGGTCAACACGATCACTGTGATAGGCTTCTAGGGTCGCTCGGTAGAATTGGGGAGGGGTTCATGTCTGAGATGCCACAGGTACGTCATCCGTTGGAATTTCTGGAGGGGCACCATGACCGTCAGCGCCTGATCTGCGTTGCACTGGAGACCCTTGCCCAGGAGCCAACCTCCAAGACGGCCCCGGAAACCGCACGCATGATTCTTGCCTATTTCGAGCGTGAGCTCCCGCTCCACATCGCCGATGAAGAAAAGGATCTTTTCCCGCTGATTCGTGAGCGTTGTGACGAAGATGACGGCTTCGACGAGATCGTTGCGATGCTCGAAGAAGAGCATGACAGCGATATGGACCTTCATTCCAGGTTGGTGCCTGCACTGAAGTTGCTGGCCGATCAGACCGGCCTGGAAACCATTGACGTCTTTGCTCGCGACGCCATTTCGTTCGCGACGCTGCAGCGCCGTCACCTCGCCTGGGAAAACGGCGCAGTTCTGCCTTTGGCGCGCCAATGCCTCAGCCAGGAAGATCTCGACGGCATGGCGAAATCCATGACTGCGCGCCGCCAGGGCGCCTGACGTGGCGCAGGAGGAAAGGCCACCGGCATCGGTCGATGCCCTGCTGCCGGTCGAGATAGCAAAAAAAGCAGAAGACACCGGGGTCGCCAAGGCGGGGATGCCGGCCTTGCGGCTTTTTGTGCTTGCCGTGCTGGCTGGTGCTTTTATCGGCCTGGGTGCGATGGCAGCCACGACCATGTGGACCGGGCTGTCGGGTGTCGCGCCGTTTGGCGTCGCGCGCATGGCGGGTGGACTGGTCTTCGCGCTGGGCCTCATTCTGGTTGTGTTGGGCGGCGCGGAACTGTTTACCGGCAACA
>JABIUG010000049.1 GCA_018700655.1 Rhodospirillaceae bacterium
CTTGCGCGACGCGGCTGCCTGCTGTGCAATCGGGGCCACGTCCCGGGAGGGGACCATGACGGAACTGCGCGGCATCTTTGCCGCCCTGACGACGCCGCTGGACGCCGACGGCGAAGCGATCGACGAGAGCGGCTATTTCGACCATATCGACGCTTTGATCGAAGCGGGCGTGCACGGTCTGGTGCTCTGTTCGGGCACGGGCGAATACGCTTATCTCACGCCGCAGGAACGGCGCTGGCTGATTGAGGCCGGGGCTCGCCATGTCGACGGAAGGGTCCCGACCATCGCCCAGGCGACCGAACTCGCAACCGCGACCGTAGTCGACAACGCCCGTGCCGCACAGGATGCCGGCGCCAGTGCGGTGATGGTGATGCCGCCCTATCTCGAACCACCAGGCCCCGATGGGGTCTTTGCCCATTACGCCGCGGTCGCGGGCGCGGTCGGGATTCCTGTGGTGATGTACAACGTGCCCGCCCAGGCGGCACCGCTGACCCCTGATCTCTATCGCCGCCTGCTCGCGGTGCCGGGTCTTGATTACGTCAAGGACAGCTCTGGCGACATCACCGTGCTGCAGGATTTCCTCAGGATCGGCGGCAAGGTCCTGTGCGGGATCGACGCCTATGCGCCCTATGCCCTGATGGAAGGCGCGGTGGGCATGATCTGGGGTGCGGTCAACTTCATGCCGGCGGCCTGTGCACGCCTGTTCGACCTCATCGCAGCGGGCGAGCACAGCGCGGCGCTGGCCCTGTGGGACCACATGCGCCCGGTCTGCCTGTGGCTGCTCAACAACGACCACGACGTCGACTATTTGACTGGGGTCAAGGCTGCGACCAGCCTGTCGGGGCGCCCCATGGGCGGTCACCGAGCTCCGCTGCAGGCACCCGGCCCCGCCGCCATGCGCGAACTCGCCGAAGCGATGGAACACCTCCCCGGCACCCAGGAGCTGGCAGCATGAAGGGAACAAGAACCACCCTCACCCGCCAGCGGGAGAGGGAGAGGGAGATCATCTCGCGCCATGCTCACTTTTCCCTCGCCCCAGCAGGGAGAGGGAGGGACCCGGCGCGCGAGCGACGGGAGGGTGAGGGGGTTCCCTCGACCTGCGACAGGAGTGTTTCACCATGAAGGGCAAGACAGCCCTGGTCACAGGCGCCAGCAGCGGAATTGGTATGGCGACGGCCCGGGCGCTGCTTGATGGCGGTTGTCGCGTGATCACAACGGCACGCCGCCGCGAGCCGATGGAACAGGCGTTCGGCGGTGATGCCAGGGCGCTGGTCCTGCCGCTTGATGTCACGGATGGAGATGCGGTCGCGGCCCTGCCGGACAGCCTGCCCCAAGGCTGGCGCGAAATTGATCTTCTCGTCGCCAATGCCGGATCGGATCTGGGCGGGCGCGCGCCTTTCCTGGAGGGGTCGATGGCCGACTACCGCAACACCCTTGGGGTCAACATCGACGGCGTCATCACACTTTGCCATGCCCTGTTGCCGGCCATGCTGGAGCGCGGCCGTGGCGACATCGTGGTCACCGGTTCGATCGCAGCACTTTCGACCTATCCTGGCGGCAGCATCTATGCCGCGAGCAAACATGCCGTTCATGCCTTCTGCGACGGCCTGCGCAAGGATATCGCCAACGAACCCCTGCGCCTGATCGAGATCATGCCGGGCACGGTGAAAACAGGATTTGCCGCCGCGCGCCGCCATGGTGACGAGGACGAAGGCGACGCCTTCTACAACAGCTATCCCAACGTTCTGAGCCCTGAAGATATCGCCCACACGATCATGGCGGTGCTTGCCCTGCCGGGCCACATCAACGTCGACAGCCTTGTGGTCACACCGACAGGCGACAAGGGTTAGCGGGACACAGGCAGGATTGGTGACGATCTGCGTTGATCTCCAATCGGCAACACGTGTCGCGATACCACCTGGACCCGCTATTTCATAAAGTTAGAGCAACTGCACCCGATCTGATCGTAACGCGAAGCGATTCATTCAGACCAGGATTTGCTCTATGCTGGGCGCCATCATGCCAGGGCCGGGTTACGACATCATGAATGCTGCACAACGGACATGCGCGTCATGAGCGCCCGGGAAAGTCTTTCCGACATTCTTTCGGACCACGTCCAACGCCTGAGCAAAACAAGGCCGGTGATTGCCCAAGCCTATGAGGACGTCGTCCAGAGGCTTCTGGCATCTGATGCCGGCCAGAACTGCCCCGCAGAGGGCGAGGTTCTGCCGTCCTTTCTATTGCCCGACGATCAGGGAAGGCTCGTCAGTCTGGATTATTTTCTGGAGTGTGGGCCCGTGGTTGTCAGCATGAACCGGGGACACTGGTGCGCGTTCTACCTCCACGAGCTTGAGGCTCTGCAGTTGTTTCAAGCCGACATCAGGGACGCCGGCGGCCAGATCCTTGCCATCACACCTGAACGACAGGTCTTTGCAAACGAGCTGGTAACGAGCTGCAAGCTCGACTTCCCGGTGCTGTGCGATATCGACAACGACTATGCACTGTCGCTTGGTTTGGCGGTCTGGTTCGGAGAGGAAATCAAACCCCTGTTGCTCGAGCTCGGCATCGATCTGGAGGAATACCAGGGCAATGCCGGCTGGGTCATTCCTGTGCCGGCAACCTTTGTGCTGAACCGGGACGGCCGCATCGTGGCGCGTTTCGCCAACGCCGATTTCCGCAAGCGCATGGAGCCGGCAGCCATTCTGGAAACCTTGAAGACACTTTAAGTGGCTTGGGCGGTTAGCAGGTCCGGCAGCACCTGGCGTCAGGCAGCTTCTCCCTCAAAGCGGCTCCAGTCTGTGGCGCGCAGGAGATTGACGAAGCTGTTGAGAACAGGGGAACGCTGGCGTCCGGCAACAACATAAAGACACAAGGCCCGGTCGAGGGTTTGATCGAGCGCGAGGGCACAAAGGTTGTCACCAATCAGCGTGCTGACGGGCAACAGCCCCACACCCAAACCCGATTCCAGCAAGCCGATCGCGTCGTGATCCGAGTTCACTTCATGGCATTGGCGCAGATCGATGCCATTGGCTTCCAACATCGCCCTGCACTCTGGCCAAAGCTCGCAATAGGAGCGCACAATGATCCGCAGCCCTGAAAGATCGCGCACGCCCAAGCGGTCATTGCCTGCCAGGGCATGACCGGGATGGACGACCACCCGGTGCGATTAGACAAAGAGCGGCCAGCGTTCGACAAGGTCACCGCTGGGCGCACGCTGGCAGGTGAGTTGAACTTCGGAGAGCACCTTTTCGAGTTTCCGCAACGCTTCCGAAACAAGACTGAGATCGACGGTGTGTGAGAAGGCGACGCGAATCGCCCCCGTCTCCCCCTTGCCAAACGATTCGGCCTGGTCCCTGGCTGCGCTCGCGCTGTCAAAGGATTGTTCCAGAAGAGGCAGCATCGCGCGGCCCAGACTGGTGAGATGACTGCTGGCACGCTCGCGGCGGAACAGTTCGCCGCCCAGTTCGTTTTCCAGCTTTTGAATGGCACGTGTCAGTGAAGGTTGGGCAACGTTGCACTCTTCTGCAGCACGCGTGAAGTTGAGCGTTCTGGCGACCGCGAGGAAGTAGCGAATCTGGTGCATTTCCATCGCCTGGCGTCCCCCCGACCCGGCGCGCGAAGGTACAACCCGACCTTCGCGCTAAAAGGGTAGTGGGCATTCGGCGAAGCGGCAAGTTGAACCCATCAGGGCAACAGATCCCTCATGGTCGCCAGGCTGGCTGTGGCCATGTCCGGAACATCAGCTATTTCCACCTCGGGCGACGGCATCATGAAACCCATCGCAGCGATGGAGAGGGAGCCCTCTGCTCCGGTATCGATCAGGTAAGCAACATCACGGTCCAAAGTACCCGTTCCGCGCTCGTTGTCCTGCTGGCGGCTGACCAGAATCAGTGTGTTGTTCGTTTGCCCGGCCATCAGAACGAAGGTGTCCACACCAGCCTTTGGGTCCACCGATCGATCTGCGGGATCCAGCAACGACGGAATGGCAATGCGGTCGGTTTCCTGCAGGCCCTGTGCCTGGTTCCCGTTGAGATCAAAGGCAAGAAGCAGCCCTGCATCTTGACCTTCCTGGTGGGAGGCCGTCTTGACCGCCACATAAAGACGCCGCGACAACCAGTCGAAGTAGAAACTGCAGTTCCTGTCCTCACCGTTCGATTCGTGCACGGAGGTCGGGCAGGCATTGCCAAACAAGTCCTGTTCGAACAGGGGCGCTTGGGTGGCCGGGCTGACGGGCGAATCCGACACCAGATGCAAACCGGCATTCTGACCGGACGGCACCATCGCGCTTGTGAACGTTACCTGCGCGTCGACGTCTTGTAGAGCGAGCCGCTCGACGACGTTGCTGTGATCGAGCGCCGAAAGCGCCAGAACAAACACCACGGACAACAGACGCGCGGTCGCAATCTGTGGCCGCACCGTATCGTCGATCATGGTTTTCGTGACCTGGTTCATCGTTCTCTCCCTACCTCTGTCTTCAAGGTTAGATTCACGATGCCGGTCGGGGATAATACCTTGTGTCTATGGTTTCGATGCCGGTGCCTAGAGCAAATCCCGGTTTGTTTGAACTGCTTCGCGATACAATCAAACCGGGTGAAGTTTCTCTAACTCTTTGAAACAGAGCGGATCACGTTTGCACGGACCTAGGCTCAGGACCTATTAAATAGCTTGCCATGGTTAGGGTGGATTGATTCACTGGCCTTCTTGAGGAGGTGCTGGTGATGGATGACCTGTTTCTGTTGAGCGAGGCGCAGATGCGCCGGATCGAGCCGTTTTTTCCGCTGTCCC
>JABIUG010000050.1 GCA_018700655.1 Rhodospirillaceae bacterium
AAGCCATCGATCCCGACGTCGACACATCCCTTCACGAAAAGCATCAGGCTTTCAGTGATGATCTCCATCCCCTTTCTTACCTGATCAGGATTTTCCCTGAGTTGTTGGACCAGAATTTCTGATCCCACCGTATCTTCGGCACACATGAAGGGTGAGTAGAGCGTCATGATCACCATCGCATCTTTGCCGGCGGCATCCACCAACCCCTTGGCGATACCGATCTGATCCTCGTAGAAATCCGCGCCGTGGAAAGGCATCTTGATCCAATCCTCCGGCTTTCCGATTTTGGCGACAAATGGGAACGTGTTCTCGTACTGAACTTTGACGAAATCCATCCCAGTGAAGTTGAAATACTCCAGGTGTTTGTCAATGGCAGCCTGTCCGCGGTGATGGCTTTCATCAAAATGAATGAAGAATCCGGCAGGAATATATTGAGCGGTTGTTCCCGTATCCAAAAATCTTTCTACGATCTCTCTCTTGTTCATCAGCTGGATTCCCGATCTTTTTTTGAGTTTGTTTGGACGCCAGACTAATCAACATGGTCCGCTCTGGGGAGGTGGCTCACCGTCAAAGCTGGAGCCCGGCGGTTGTGATCGCCCTGTTGGGCTGAACGGAGCCTAACATAAGACAGGCCTGCAAGGCGCGGCATGATGCTTCGGGAGCCGGTGGTCTGTAGCCCGGCGAGCTGTGCGGCCTGACGGTGTCGCAGTGCTGCCGCCTTGGGGTCAGGAAAGCAGTTCCGCGTCCTGTTTGCGGCGGAGTTCTTCCATCTTCTCGAAATGCTGGGGCCCCAGTTCCATCGTCTCGATCGCGCGTTCGATATCGCGTACCGCCTGCCGAAGCGCTTCCAGCGAGGACTCCCGATCGGCATCAAAGGGATGTTCGCGCAACAGATGGCTCAGCTTTTCGCGCGCAAGCCATGCGGTGTGGCGGGTGTATTCGGCGAAGGAATGGCGTGTCTCGGGCACCTCATCAATCCAGCTATAGGGGCCTTCCGGGGTGATGAAGAAGGTGCGCGTGGGATCGGGCTTGGTGACATCGAGCGAGACATAGGCGTTCACGAGGCTGACACGCTCAGCCCTTTCCTGCAGCGGCGAAGCACAATGATAAACGGCGCTGCCCTGCATGAAGCAGGCATAACCCGCGCCCGGGAAATGCGGTGTGACGACGCGATCTTCGGGGATCGTCTCACCGCGCGAGACGATGGCGTGGCCTTCTTCACGGGTGCCCAGGAAATAGCGGAAGTCGCCGCCCCGGTAACCGGCGGGGTCGTGGCACATCAGGACATAGTCGAAACCGACGAAATCGTGGTGCCAGCCATCGACCGGCTTGGCGATGTCGCGCGGCGCGAAGTTCATGTGGCCCTGCTGATAGACCATTGTGTGGGGCACCAGGGGCGTGCCGAAGAGTTCGCTGCCGAATTCGGTCACATCGTCGCTGCGACAGAGATCGCGGATGAACTTCGAGATGAACACGGTTCCGCGCAGATAACCTGTCGCCCGGTGGCCGTCGGGAACCTGGTGGACATGGGGTTCGAGCAGTCGCGCGGTTTCCTGCAGCGCCGCCACTCCTTCTTCTGACAACAGACGCGCGGTGGAGAACATCGCGGTTTGGGATGCTTGCTTCTCGATGAAGGCCTCGCCATACCCGAGATCGCCCAGGCTCCAGCTCTGATCCGGCTTTTCGAGCTGGAGATGCCGGGCGGGGTCAAACACGGGCTCGTGGTCGAGCCAGGCATATTCTTCCGGCTGCTCGGGAAAGACATCGGCGAGGGACGGATGTGGCATGGTCGCCTCCTTGTGATCGCGGATCGCAGCGCCATACTGGTCGCGGTCCTAAACCGGGGCAAGGAGGAGTTCATGTACCGTTTGATCTATGCCGAGCGATCGGCCGCCTACAGCTCACGTATCATTCTCAAAGAGATCGGCGCCGACTATGAGCTGATCATGACCGGGATCGAGGATGGAGGGCCGCGTCACCCCGAGTTGATGAAACTCAATCCCAACGGCTGGGTTCCTGTCTTGATCGATGGCGATATGGCGATACATGAGGCCGCAGCGATCGTGATTTATCTCACCGACAAACACCCCGAATGCGGTCTGGCGCCTGCACCGGGCGATCCGGCGCGAGGTCCGTTCCTGACCTGGCTGGTCTATATGTCCAACACGGTCCAGACCGCCTATCAGCTCATGTATTACCCCGGTCGTTACTGCACCGGCGGCGAACACACCGCCAGCGTCCAGCAACGATCCTGTGAGCGTCTAAGAGAAACCTGGGGTTACATCGACGCTGCGCTGGAGGGAAAGACGTGGTTTGTCGGCGAAACTTTCAGCGCTGCCGACATCTACCTCCACATGCTCACCACCTGGCTTTCACCTGATGCCGGTCACCCGACCATCGACGAATTCCCGAACGCCAAGCGGATCGCGGACGCGGTGGCGAAGCGACCGGCGGTGCGGCTGGTTCACAGGCTCTAGTTCACGGTAGCCTGTTGGAGCGCGCGCCACACGGCCTGCGGTGTGGCGGGCATGTCGAGCTTCGTGACACCAAGGGGACGCAGCGCATCGAGTAACGCGTTGATGATCACCGGAGGCGCCCCGATCGTGCCGAGCTCACCGGCGCCTTTGACGCCCAACCGGTTGTTGAGGCAGGGGTCGGGCCGGTCGATGTGTTCGAACAGCGGCAGGTCATCGGCCCGCGGCATGGCGTAATCCATGAAGGTGCCCGAAAGCGGTTGGGCGGTTTCGGGGTCAAACACGCAATGTTCCATCATCGCCTGGCCGACACCCTGGGCGAGGCCGCCATGGATCTGGCCTTCCAGAATCAGCGGATTGATTACCGTGCCGACGTCATTCACCGCGACATAACGCTCCAGGCTCCATTCGCCGGTATCGGGATCGACGGCGACTTCGGCGACATGGCAGGCATTGGGGAAGGTGCCGCCTTCGGGGGCATAAAAGGCCTGTTCCTCGAGTCCCGGCTCCAGGTCGGTCCCGGCAAAAGTCGGCGCGACATAGGCAACACGGGCCAGGTCGGCCCAGCTTCTGGTTCGGTCTGTCCCGGCAATGGTGAACTGTCCGGCGGAAAACTCGACGTCGTCGGCCGAGGCTTCCATCAGGTGTGCAGCCAGATGCCGGCCCTTTTCGATCACCTTGTCTGCAGCCCCCAGGATTGCTGGCCCGGCAAGCGCAGTCGAGCGCGAGGCGTAGGTTCCCTGGCCATAGGGCACCTTTGAGGTGTCGCCGAACACGATCGTGACCTTGTCGACCGGCAGACCGAGTTGCTCGGCGGCGATCTGGGCAAACGAGGTTTCGTGGCCCTGGCCGTGGCTGTGGGTGCCGACGCCGACGACAGCCGACCCGCTGGGATGAAAGCGGACATGGGCGACTTCAAAGACGCCGTTGCCGTGCATCGCCGAGGTCTCTGTCATGGTCGCAAAGCCGACGCCGCGCAGACGGTGGTCGCTGGCCTCCTGTTTTTCAGGTTGGCCCGCGATCTCCAGCGCGGCCCGGGTGATCGCGGTGAAGTCGCCGCTGTCATAGGTAAGGCCGGTCACCGTCGTAAAAGGCAGGGTCTCGCGCGTGATCATGTTGCGGCGGCGAATCTCGAAGGGATCAAGCCCGGTCTGGATCGCGGCTTGATCCATCAGGCGTTCAATCAGGTAGACTGCCTCGGGCCGCCCCGCACCACGGTACGGTGCGGTCGGCGAAGTGTTGGTCATGACACCGTCGATCCTGATGTCGAGGCAGGGCAGGTTGTAGACGTTGGGGATGAGCGGCGCATAGAGCGCCGGGCCGACGCCGGGGCCAAAGCCGGTGAGGTAAGCGCCGAGGTCCGCCCGTGTGTCGACCCGCAGGCCCAGAAGGTGGCCTTCACCATCAAGGCCCATGACTGCGTGGGTCTCGTGGGCGCGTGCGGCAAGATCACTGACCACTGCCTCGTTGCGCGTTGCAGTCCAGCGCACCGGGCGGCCGGTCTCGAGCGCGGCGATCGAAAGTGCGACCTCTTCGGCATAGGGCGAAGTCCGCATCCCGAACCCCCCGCCCATGTCCTCGGAAACCACCGTGATGTCGTGTTCGGCCATGCCCAGCAGTCCGGCGAGGGCCGAACGCAGCAGGTGGGGCGCCTGGTTGCCCTTGACCAGACGCAGCCTGCCGCCGGGTTCGGGGATTGCCAGCGCGCAACGTGGTTCCATCGGATTGGCGGTGATGCGGTTGTTGACGAGATCGAGCGTCACCGTGTGCGCGGCCCGGCGCAGGGCGCCATCGACTGCATCTGGTTTGCCGCTCTGCCAGTGGAACGCGATGTTTCCCGGCGCGGATTTCCAGATGTCAGGGACATCGCTCGAAAGTGCATTGGCCATGGTTCCGGCGGCCTGGAGAGGATCGATCTCGACCTCGACGGCCTCGGCAGCATCGCGCGCCTGGGCTTCGGTTTCAGCCAGAACCAGGGCCAGTGGATCGCCCGCCATCCGCACCTTTTCACCACACAATACAGGACGGGGCAGATCAGGCGCAGGATTGCCGTCACGATCGATCAGGCCGAACTTGCATCCGATTTCCAGCGGTTTTCCATTGTTGATGTCGGCAGCGGTCAGCACCGCGACGACACCGGGCATGGTACGTGCCGACGTCGCATCGACCTTGCGGATCATCCCGTGTGCGAGATCGCTGCGTCGAAAGACAGCCGCCAGTTCCCCGCCGTTCGCGATATCCCCGCTGTAGCGGCCCCGTCCGGTTAACAGCCGCCGGTCTTCCTTGCGCCGCAGCGGCGAACCAATGCCATCGTTTTTCATGATTTGATTTTAGGTGCCGGCACGGTGCGAAGCCAGAGGCTTGGTATGGCGAATGATGTAGGGCTGTTTCCTGCCGTCGTTATTTGTGGGCAGTTTCTGCACGGCGACGACCAAGTGCCCCCGGCTTGACCAGTTTCCACCAGTGCATGGCGGCATCGGCGGGCTCGAACATGTGTTCCAGACAAGGGCTGGAGTGGACGCAGTCATAGGCTTGGTGCTCGCGTTGTTCATCGATGCGGTTCGCATCACCATCGTCGGGGTCAAACGGTTCGCCGCCGCGCACCACGAGATCATCACCTGCGCCGATATCAATCACACGGCCTTTGAAACAGGTCTGAATGAACCCTCATCGGCGCAATTTGTCGGTCTTGGCCGTTTCGTACGCCAATCACTTGCTCCCGCTAGAGCCGATAAATTCAGATCGGATTCACGCGTCCAGGTTAAGCTTCTTGTGGTTTCAACTGGACGCGATCTGATCTCTAAAGATTCGCCTTGGCGACATGATACCATTCCTTCTGGGCGCGGAAATAGACCTTGCTGGCGCGATCGACCTTGGTGACGACCTCCTAGAATGCCACACGTGCCTCGTCGGCGCGTCTGAGTTTCTGCAGCAGCAAGCCGTAACGCACCGCTGGTTCGACATCTCCGGCGTAGCTGACGAGGCTTTCATAGGTCGTGAGGGCATCGTCGATCCGACCGAGTTCTTCCTGGGAGCGGGCATAGAGCAGATGTCCGGGTTCCGACTTGAAGCCGGGGTGAAATTCCTGGACCTCGTCGAGTGCAGACAGGGCAGCTTCGCATTGGCCATCAAGGAATCAAGCTTCGGAGAGACGGAGCAGGGTGTCGGGGTCGTGTTCATGCGGGCCGGTCAGACAGCGCTCCAGCAGGGCAGCGGCTTCGCCGAAGCGTTCTCGTTCGGCCAGTTGTGCTGCCATGCCGGTCAGGGTCGTGACGGTTTCGACCTCGCCCAGGTCGTTGGCCGCCTGACGATAGTCACGTTCCGGGTCGATCAGCTTTGTCACGTCGGCGACGACCAGCTTGGCCTTTTTGCTGTGGCGCAGTTCCGGCAGGACCACAGCGAGAAAATAGATTGCCGATCCGATACCAGGCATTCCGATCAGCAGGAAAAGCCACCAGTTCGGCTTGTCATTGCGCACCGCATGGAAACAGCAAATGACGGCAATCAGGAGGGCTAGGCCACCAAGGAACGGCATGATCGGACCTCTTGCACGTGCGCGATCCGTGACCATGTGCAACCCAACAGTGTTTCGTCAAACAACAATTGAGGAGATCGCCATGTCCGCAAAGGCCAGACCGGTCGGGATCAACCATGTCGCGCTGGAGGTCGGGAACATCCAGGAGGCGATGGATTTCTACCACGGCTTCCTGGACTTCGAGATTGCCCCTTGATGCGCCGCCGCGGCGTTCGTCTACTTCGGCGACCAGTTCATCAACTTCTCGGCCGGGCGCACACAGGGGCCCGACGATAACCGCCATTTTGGTGTCGCGGTCGACGACAAACCGCTGGCGATCGAGCGTCTGAAAGAGATGGGCGTCACCATGCTGGACGGTCCCTTCGCCGATTTCCTCGACCCCTGGGGTAACCGGGTGGAACTGACGACCTACACGAACATCCAGTTCTCCAAGACCGATGCGGTCCTGAAGGGCATGGGCCTCTCCCATCTGGAGAAGACGGAAGAAGCCCTGAAAGAACTCGGCGAAAAGGGCATGGCCCCCTGATCCGCTCTGCTTCACAGAGCTAGAGCAACTTCACCCGATTTGTTCGTATCGCGAAGCAATTCAATCAGATCGGGATTTGCTCTAGGCGAACACCACCCTCGGGAAATAGAACGAGACGACCCAGTTGGGCATGTCGACGATTTCGCTGATCCTGAGATCGCCGCACACGCTGCACAGCATGTAGGCGTTGGCGGGCGCCAGGCCCTGTTCGCGGCCCAGCAGGTCGATCATGCCGGAAACGGCGTTGCGCGCGCCTTCGAAGAGATCGGGGCCGATCCCGGTGGTGATGAAATAGCCGTCGCTGTCGAGGTGGCGTGTGACGGGTCCCGAGGTGCGATAATGCGGGAAGGGGATTTCCGCACCCTTTATCAGTTCGAACTGCAGTGCGACATTCATCTGGCTTTCGATCGCGGTGCCGCAGACTTCGCCGTCGCCCTGTACGGCATGGGTGTCGCCGATCGAGAAAAGGCCGCCGGAAACCTCAACCGGCAGGAAGAGCTCGGTGCCTTCCGACATGTCACGGATGTCCATATTGCCGCCCACACGGCGCGGTGGCACGACGCTGTGCAGTCCCGGTTCTGCGGGTGCCAGACCGATCGTTCCGGCAAAGGGTTTCAGCGGCACGCGTGCATGGTCGCCAAAGGCCGACCTGCCGGGATTGCTCGCTTCATACTTCCAGATGTTGAGATCGGGTTCGGGGAACTGGTCGGTCAGCAGGCCAAAGCCGGGGATCAATGCTGTCCAGCCCCAGCCCGAGGGCTCGAAACCCTGGAACGTGACCTTGATCGCGTCGCCGGGTTCGGCGCCATCAATGAAGATCGGGCCTGTCACGGGGTTGATGTTGCCGAAATCGAGTGTCGTGACATCGGCAACGGTGGACTCCGCGTTGAACTGACCACCCGAGGAATCCACGGTCTCGAAATAGACGCTTTCGCCCGGCGCGACGGTCATGGCAGGTGCGTTGGAATTGTCCCAGCCGAAATGGTGGTGATGGCTGTGAATTGTGTGGTTGCAGCCCATGCCCATGTCGTGTCTCCCTGAGTGATGACCGGAGCCTGACTCAGAGACCTGGAGTGTTCAACCGCTTACACCGGGAAGGTCAGGCCGTGTTGCTGATCTGATCATGGGCGAGCTTCAGGTCTGCGGCCTGTGCGGTCGCCTGTAATGTGGCGACACGTTTATCGTGGTCGTCGCTGCGCCCATCAAGGCCGGCTCGTGCGAACAGCCGCGTGCGGGTGATGAAGAAATCCGACCATGGCGCCGGTTCGTCTGCGGTGTAGGTCTCCAGGGCATCGGCATGGGCCAGCACAACGTCCCATAGGCCGCGCGCCAGGGCGCTGTCCATGGCGTCGCGATGGAAGTGGAAATGGTTGTGGCTGACCGCACCACCGGCAAGCATGGTCTTGCCTTCGGCGAGCAGGGCAAGGGCTTAGTCGTCCGATCGGGCACACAGCGCGGCTGCGCCGCATGACATCGCACCCATGAAACCGCTGCCGGGGCCACGCCCGATTCCGAGTGCGCCGTGGGCGTGTTCAGTGGCCTCGGCGGAATTGCCTTCCTGGTGCGCGATTTTGGCCAGGAAAACCAGGCTCCAGCCTTCGAACCGTGTTGCGCCGATTGCCCGTGCCATCCCCAGGCCGATGTCGAGCACCTCACGTGCCTCATCGAAACGCGCCATGTCGTAAAGCACGTATCCTGACAGACGGGCGACAATCTCGGCGCGGCGATGACCGATCCGCTGTGCCTCGTCGATTGTTGCCTGGGAATCACGCTACGAACCAACGAGGTCATTGAACCGGGCGACACCACGCATGCAGAGGTAACTGGCGCGCAACCAGCTGTCGTCGCGTTCGCCGGCCAGTTCGATGCAGCGATCAAACGCCTCAAAGGCTGTGCCGGTGCGCCCGCGCATGTACCAGGCATCGCCCATGCCGCCATAGGCACGTGCCTCCAGGCCGGGAAGACCGGCACCGCGGGCATGGTCGAGCGCGGCCTGGTGGGAAGCAAGACATGCCTCGATATCGCCCAGCGGGAAATAGAGATTGCCGCGCTGGTAGCTGATCTCGGCCAGGTTCTGTGGTTCTCCATCTGCTGCCTGCTCGGCGTCGTTGAGCGCTTCGAGCGCCCCCTTGTAGTCATCGGTCAGGCGAAGCCCGGCGGCAAGGCCTATTGAAGCGCGGTAGAGACCGCCCGAATCAGTGGCAGTTCCCGTGCACGGGCGAACATCCCGACCGATGCCGTGACTTCACCCAGGACACGTTGCATGCCGGCGGCCAGGCACAGGGCATCGACATGCTCGTTATCGATCGCCAGCGCGCGTCGCGCCAGTCCCAGAGCTTCGTCGTAACGATAACCTGCTGCAGCTTCTTCGCCGGCCCGCTGGTAGGCATCTGGCGCCTCGGAAGCTCCTGCCAGTTCAAGGTGTTCGGCATGGGCGGTCAGATCACGCCCGGCGAACCATTCGGCAGCACGTTTGTGGAGGGCATGACGGTCGGTGCGTAGCAGGGATGACAACACACTTTCGCGAACCAGAGCGTGGGCAAACAGCAGCAGGGAACCCAGAGGACGGAGCAGCCCATGATCGAGCAGGGTGCTTGCCGCATAGGTCGTGTCGTCGAGCAGGTAACGCAGAGCATCAAGATCAAACCGTTGACCCAGAATCGATGCGACCTGGAGGGCGCGGCGATCACGCGAGGGAAGGGCATCCATGCGGGCGGCGACGACACTCTGCAATGTTCCGGGCAGACTCTCGGTTCCGGTCTCACTGGCATTGCGCAGAAGCTGGTCGAGAAACAGGGGGTGCCCATCGGCCCGTTCGATACAGGCCTTGATTTGTTCTGTGTCGAGATCGGGGTAACGCGCGGCCAGATTTGTGGCATCGCCGGGCTGTAGCTGGTTGACGTTCAACACGGTGAAGTGGGTGGCCACCTCGGGTTGGTCGGCGAACGGATATCCTTCGATCCGCGTTGAGACGATAACGATCAGTGGCAGGTTAGCGGCGCATTGAGCCAGCATTGCAACGATGGCGAGGGTGTTCGCGTCGGCCCAGTGGATGTCCTCGAT
>JABIUG010000428.1 GCA_018700655.1 Rhodospirillaceae bacterium
CACTCTCGGTCGATGCCGCCGAACTCTATTACGAGAGCCTCGGTCAGAATTGGGAACGCGCAGCCCTGATCAAGGCCCGGACGATTGCTGGTGACATCGACGCCGGCAACGCCTTTCTCGATCGGCTGCGGCCGTTCATCTGGCGCCGCCATCTCGATTTCGCTGCAATCCAGGACATCCATTCGATCAAACGCCAGATTCACGCCCAGAAGGGCGGCGCCAGGATTGCAGTGGCCGGTCATAATGTGAAGCTGGGGCGGGGCGGCATTCGCGAGATCGAGTTTTTTGCCCAAACCCAGCAACTCATCTTCGGCGGGCGTGAACCGGACCTTCGGACGCGCGCGACCTGTGACAGCCTGGCAGCACTTGCCCGCGCCGGACGAATCGATGATTCCGCCGTGCAGAGTCTCTCTGAGGCCTACGCCGAACTTCGAAGAGTTGAACATCGCCTTCAGATGATCGGCGACGCACAGACCCACACGCTGCCTTCGAGCGATGAGGGGCTCGACCATATCGCAACCTTCCTGGGCTGGTCCGACCGGCAGGCCTTCACACGCGACATGATCGCGGTGTTCCAGCGCGTCGAGACCCATTATGCCGCGCTGTTCGAGGATGCCGCGCCGCTGTCGGGCGACAGCGAAGGTGCCGCCGGCAACCTCGTCTTCACCGGACACGAAGATGATCCCGGCACACTGGAAACGCTGACGAACCTGGGATTCACCGATGGCGTTGCCATCGCGACCGTGATCCGCGGGTGGCATCACGGTCGCGTCCGGGCGATGCGAAGCGCCCGTGCACGCGAGATTCTGACCGAACTGACACCACGCCTGCTTGGGTCCTTTGCCGCGACGACCAACCCTGACGCCGCACTGATGCGTTTTCACGAGTTCCTCGATCGCCTCCCGGCCGGCGTTCAGCTCTTTGCCTTGTTCCAGAGCGAGGATGGCCTGCTCGACCTCGTCGCCGAGATCATGGGCACGGCGCCGCGCCTTGCCGAACACCTGGCACGCACACCGACGCTGCTTGATTATGTTCTAAGCCGCGACTTCTTCCACGAGTTGCCACACACCTCCGATCTCGAGGCCAATCTCGCGGCCGTGCTCGACCGCACCGAACACGAGGAAGAACTGCTCGATCAGGTCAGGCGCTGGACCCATGATCGCGAATTTCAACTTGGCGTGCAGCTCCTGCGCGGCCTGATCACCGCCGACAGTGTCAGCCATGCCCTGACCGACCTCACCGATGCGGTGTTGCGGCAGTTGCTGCCCCGCGTCGAGGACAACTTTGCCCAGCAGCACGGCCGCATTGCCGGCGGTGGCATGGCGGTCGTCGCCTTTGGTAAATACGGTGCGCGCGAACTCAATTTCGGGTCCGATCTCGACATCGTGTTTGTCTATGATCACGACGCCGATGCCGAAGTTTCCGATGGGCGCCGCCCCCTGCCCGTCAGTCAGTATTTCATTCGCCTGTCGCAGCGCATCATGACGGCGCTGACCTCGATGACCAACGCCGGGCTTCTGTTCGAGATCGACATGCGCCTGCGCCCCTCCGGCAATGCCGGTCTGCTGGCTTGCGATGTCGAGGGTTTCATCCGCTACCAGAATGACGAGGCCTGGCTCTGGGAACATCTTGCCCTGACCCGTGCCCGTGTCGTTCATGGCTCTGTGAGCGTGAAGACCAGGCTGGATCAGGCCAACCGGGAGGTTCTGACACGCCGTCGTGACCCGATGGAACTCGCGGATGCGGTTGCAGATATGCGCGCACGTATCGCGCGCGAGCACCCGCCGTTTGACCGGTTTGATGTGAAATACGCGACAGGCGGCCTGATCGATCTCGACTTCGTCGCCCAGTACCTGCAATTGCGTCATGCCGCAGACGATCCCGATGTTCTGCACAGACGCTCTGAAGACGCGCTTTCCAATCTGGCCGAGGACGGCCTGATCGATCAGGACGAAGCGCGCATGTTGATCGGTGCGGGTCGCATGATGAAGGATGTCCAGACCGCCGTGCGGCTTGCCATCGCGCGTCCGACGGCAGAAGACGACTTGCCCAATGCCCTGCGCGACCTTCTCGTGCGCATCACGGGCGCGACCGATTTCGAGATGTTGCGCCAGAGACTCGACACCATGCAGGCAGTCGTTAAAAACGCCTTCGACACCATCATCGTGACCCAGACCAGCGACTACAGGGAAGAGACCTCATGAGCGCAATCGAGAGCGGAGACACGGCACCTGATTTCGAAGCCCCGACAGACGGCGGTGGCTCCCTGAAGCTCTCGTCGCTCGCCGGCAAGAACGTCATTCTCTACTTCTACCCCAAGGACGACACACCGGGCTGCACCAAGGAGGCCTGCGGATTTCGCGATACCATGGCAGACCTCGCCAAGGCCGGCACGGTCGTGCTGGGAGTCTCCAAGGACAGCATAAAGCGCCATGACAACTTCAAGGC
>JABIUG010000429.1 GCA_018700655.1 Rhodospirillaceae bacterium
AGGTCACCTTCGATACCGTAATGTTGCTTGAGGACCTCGCGCGCAGTCTCGGGCGAGAACACCGGCGGCGGTGTTCTCAGGACAACGGTGAGGTCGGCGATGCGCGTCATCGATGGCTCCGGGGCAGGGAAGTATGGAATACCTTGGGAACGACCCAACAAAAAGCCTGCTGATGGTTCTGGTTCGATCCGTCCCGACGGGGCAGATTAGGCTGAACCACACGATAACCAAGCAAGAGGTTCAAGATGGCCAACGAATTCATGAATAAGGTCGCGAGCTACGACGAGAAGTACGATCCCAAGCTTGCTGCGCGTTATGCGGAACTGGCGACCTTCATGCGTGCGCCATACTCGCTGGATGTCACCGGCCTGGATATCGCGATGCTGGGCATTCCGTTCGATGGCGGTGTGACCAACCGCCCCGGCGCCCGCCACGGACCGCGCGAGATGCGCAACCAGTCGAGCCTGATGCGAGCGATCCACCATGTCAGCCGGGTCAACCCGTTTGCGCTCTGCAAGGTGGCCGATGTCGGTGATGTGCGCTTCGACAAGGTGATGGATAACGAGGCCGCCATGGCCGACATCGAAACCCGTGTCTCACAGATCGTTGCCGCCGGCGCGATGCCGCTATCGGCCGGCGGCGACCATTCCGTGACCTATCCGATCTTTCGTGCACTGGGTCGGGAACAGCCGGTCGGCATGATCCATATCGACGCGCACACCGACACCTGGGGCGAAATCCAGGGTTCCAAGTTCAACCACGGCTCGCCTTTCAGGCTGGCAACCGACGAAGGCTATCTCGACCCCACACGCACGATCCAGATCGGCATCCGGGGCCCCCAAAATAGCCCGGAGGGCTGGGAATACTCCTTCGACAAGGGCATGCGCGTGGTTTTCATCGAGGAGTTCGACGAAATTGGTGTTGATGCGGTGATCGCCGAGGCCCGCAAGGTCGTGGGCGACGGCCCGACCTACATCTCGTTCGATGTCGATGGCCTTGATCCCGTCTATGCCCCGGGTACGGGCACCCCGGAATCCGGTGGAATTTCGATGCGCGAAGCACAGAAACTCCTGCGCGGGTTCCGTGGCCTCAACCTGATCGGCGGAGATGTTGTCGAGGTCGCCCCACCGTTCGACCCCAGCGGCAACACGGCCATGAACGGCGTGACGCTGATGTATGAGATTCTATGCCTGCTGGCGGAGGTCCGCGCCGGTGCCGGTGCCGGTGCCTGAGGAGATCAACGGCTGGCTGATGGATGAAACCCGGGCGATGCTGTCGCCGATCCGATTGAGGCATACGCTCTGGTTATCGGTTATTCGAAAAACTGGCCTTCCGGCGATGAGGTCGATTGTCGAGGTAGCGCAGGGGTCATCGTCGATGTGGGCGTCGCCGTAGAAGGGCAGCCCATCAGCATCGCGCCATTGAATGTTCCAACTGATGAGCTCTTCAACTTCCAGGGCGGAGACGGTGTCTGACCAGCACTTGACATCAAAACTCCGGCGTTCGCCGGGCGAGAGTTTGCTGTGCAACCAGTTACCGCCGGCGGCCATGTTCGTTGTGTCCCGGCCGGGTATGGCCACAGGACCGGATACCGATATCCTGATTGCAACGATATCAAGGTTTGTCGTCGCGTTCCGCAGTTCGACCGTGTGCGTATAGGTGTCGAACACTTCCTGGGCGCGGGTTTCCGATGATCCGATCACGAGGAAGGTCGCGATCAGCAGGCCGGTAACGAATTTCACGGTGATGTTTCTCCATGGTGTGACACCATGAGCATCATAGGGCATGTGCGCATGTTCCGGCTTGGCGAAACAACCGCCATCGGGCATAAAAACGCGCAAGAAACCACGCAACGGGGCGGTTAGATGGATTTCGAGACGATGTTGCCGCATCTCCAACGGCTGGTAGAACAGTCGATGCCGCTTTGGGACCTGCCCGAAGGCACCACGGCAACGCTGATGAACGTGTCGGAGAACGCAACCTATCGGCTGGATGCGCCCGATGGATCAAAGACCGTGTTGCGTGTCCATCGCGAGAACTATCACACGCTCAACGGCATCCAGAGCGAACTCGACTGGCTTCATGCCCTGCACAACGATGCTGGGATCATCACGCCCCAGGCGATTGCCGGGCATGACGGCAAGGAAATCCAGGAGGGCATTGTTGACGGTCTTCCGGTCAAACGTCAGATGGTGCTGTTTGAATTCATCGAAGGTATCCAACCCTCCGAAGACGACAACCTGATCGAACCCTTCCGCAGGTTGGGCGAAGTCGGGGCGCAGTTGCACCACCACGCGATCGGCTGGCAGCGACCGGACTATTACGAACGCCTGATCTGGGATCACGAACATGTCGTGGGCCCCAATCCGAACTGGGGCAACTGGCGTGACGGTCCGATCAGCGAGCCCGCGCACATCGCCCAGTTTGAACGCCTGGAGCGGGGTATGGTCGAACGCCTGAACCGCTATGACCGCGGCCCCGAGCGGTTCGGTCTGGCCCATGCCGACCTGCGCCTTGCCAATCTTCTGCTGGTTGGTGACAGCACACGGGTGATCGACTTCGACGACAGCGGAGATTCCTGGTTCCTCTATGATCTTGCCACCGCACTCACCCTGATCGACAACATCGAAGCGACACCGGCTCTGGTGGAGGCGTGGCTCGAAGGTTATGCCCGTCATCGTGCGCTTGATGGGCAGGACCTGGCAGCGATCGCCAGCCTGATCATGATGCGCCGGATCGGAATTCTGGCCTGGTTCGGCAGTCACCACGAGACCACCATGGCGCAGGATTATCGGGAACTGTTCCCCATCGAGACCTGCGAGATGGCCGAAGCCTACCTTTCGTGCGAACCCTCGGCGGACAATCTGTTACCCTGGTTCTAGCCCGTCTGCGATCGAGACGCTTGGCTTTCAATCCAGAGGTTCCTTTTCCCAGCGAAGGCTGGGATCGATACGCACGATTGCTGCGGATGCCGTTGGGTCACTGGGATATCGACCCCAGCCTACGCTGGGGATCAGAGTAGGGGCGGCTAAGCCCGAAAACGAAGGCCTACAACCCTTGCCAGCGGCCCCGCCATCGCCGACCATTGTTCAAAGCTCGGGAGGGACAACATGAGCCGCAAGACAGGATTTCTGTTTCACGAACTCTACATGTGGCACGACACGGGTCAGGCCGCGCTGTGGTATCCGTCGGGCCTGAAAGTCCAGCCCGGCGAACACGCCGAAAACGCCGAAACCAAACGACGCATGCGCAACGTCATGGAAGTCGCGGGCATTCTCGACGAGCTCGTCGATGTCAGGGCCAAGCCGGTCAGCGAGGAAGACATCCTGCGGGTGCACACGGCCGACTATCTGGCAGGGATCAAGGAGATGTCGGCCGGGCGCGGCGGTGATGCCGGTGAAGCGACCCCCTTTGGCCATGGCAGCTACGAGATAGCCTGCCTTTCGGCCGGTGGCACGGTGGCGATGGTTGATGCCGCGATCGCAGGCACGGTCGATAACGGCTATGCCCTGGTGCGCCCACCCGGCCATCACGCCGAACCCGATATCGGCAAGGGGTTTTGCATCTTCAGCAACATCGGTATCGCGATCCAACACGCCCGCGCCAAACACGGCATCAAACGTGTCGCGGTCGTCGACTGGGATGTGCATCATGGCAACGGAACCGAACGCATCTTCTATGAAGACCCTGACATGCTCTCGATTTCGATCCATCAGGACAATTGGTTCCCGGTCGATTCCGGTCATATCCACCAGACCGGCGAAGGCGCGGGCAAGGGCGCCAACATCAACGTGCCGCTGCCACCCGGTTCCGGGCGTAATGCCTATGTCGGCACTTTCGAGCGGGTCGTCGCGCCGGCGCTGCGTCGCTTCAAGCCCGAACTGATCATCATCGCGTCTGGATTTGACGGTTCGATCTATGATCCCCTGGGCCGCATGATGGTAACGAGCACAGCCTATCGGCGCATGACCCAGATCCTGCTCGAACTGGCTGACGAGCTGACCGGCGACAAGCTCATCATGAGCCATGAAGGCGGTTATTCCGCCGCCTATGTGCCTTATTGCGGGTTGGCGGTGATGGAAGAGCTTTCGGGCATCACGTCATCGATTGCCGACCCCTTTGCCGAGATCGTCGATGGCTCCGGCGGGCACCAGCTCTACGCCCATCAGGACGATATCATTACCAAGGCGGCGGCACTGGCCGAGGCCGTGCCGGCGGGATGAGCGACTGCCGGGGGATAGGCCACCGTTATGGCTGTGCCTGCTGTGCCCCGTGGCTGTGGAGGCTTGCCGGGCCGAAGAAGGGCCTGGCGTCGCGCCGTTCCGTCCTGGCTGCGGCGCTGGGCGGTTCTGCCTTCGCGTTGTCGGCCGGCGGAGCAGCGCTGAGCGGCGATCAAACCGGTGCAAGCAAGCTACGTCAGGCTCCCAAGGCACTACCGGTCGCCGCTCTGTTGGGTCTGGCCAGCCAGGCCGGCGGTGCCGACCGCATCTGGCGCAACGGTCAGGTCATCACGATGGACCCCACAGTGCCGGAAGGAACGGCGCTGGCGGTTTCCAACGGGCGTGTGATTGCCGTCGGAAGCGACGACGAGATCGAGGGACTGGCGGGGACGCAGACCGAGGTGACCGATCTTGACGGCAGGACCGTGCTTCCGGGACTGGTCGACGGTCATGGCCACCTTGCCAACACCGCGCTTTGCCTGGGGTTCGCTGATCTGCAGCCGGCACCGGCAGGACCGGTCAATTCGATTGGCTCCCTGCAGCAGACGCTGCGTGATCACCTCGAACGCGAAGGGCTCTATGAGGGATGGCTGATCGGGAGGGGTTATGACGAATCCCTGATCGAGGAACATCGTCACCCGGATCGCGATGACCTGGATGCGGTCGCACTCGATATCCCGATTTTCTGCTGGCATGTCTCGGGCCATTTCGCGACGGGCAATTCGCTCGCCTTGAAGCTGGCCGGGATCAAGGACAGCACGGGCGATCCACCGGGCGGGATCATTCGCAGGCGGTTCCAGACACGTGAACCCGATGGTGTCGTCGAAGAACATGCCATGGACCTCTACACCGATGTCCTGCCCCGGTTCGATGGCGAGCGTTTGCTCGATCTGCTTGATGAGGCCCAGCGTCGTTATGCCGCCTGGGGCATCACCACCGCACAGGACGGCGCCAGCGCCGATGACGAGATCTCGCTGTTGCAGCACGCGGCAGCGGCGGGTCGCCTGGACCTCGATGTCGTCGCTTATCCTTGGGTGCGCGATCCCGAGGAACTGGAGAATCTTCCGCCACCGGAAGGCTATCAGGGTGGCCTGCGCATCGGTGGGGCCAAGCTGGTGCTCGATGGTTCACCCCAGGGCAAGACTGCGTGGCTGACCGAACCCTATGTCAGCCCGCCGGAGGGCTGGCCCGAAGACTATCTGGGTTATCCGCTTCTGGAAGACGACACGGTCGATGCCCTCGTCGACAAACTCTTCGCCAGGGGCTGGCAGGTGATGGCCCATTGCAACGGTGATCGCTCGGGCGATCAGTTTCTTGATGCAGTCGACCGTGCGACCGGCACACACGGGGCAGGCGACCGTCGCCCGGTCATGATCCACGCACAGACCGTGCGCGAGGACCAGCTCGACCGCATGGTCGAACTGGGCGTGCTGCCGTCGTTTTTCGTGGCGCACACCTACTATTGGGGTGACTGGCATCGCGATGCCGTGCTGGGCGAGGAGAGGGCGGCACGCATCAGCCCGGCCGCTTCGGCTCTAGCCCGCGGCATGCACTTCACCGTACACAACGACTCACCGGTCGTGCCGTCCGACAGCTGGCGTTTGCTATGGTCTGTCGTGACCCGCACGACACGCAGCGGCGCGGTGCTGGGTGAAGACCAGAGACTGGATGTTCCAACCGCACTTGGCGCCCTGACCGCAGAGGGTGCCTTCCAGCATTTCGAAGAAGCCGACAAGGGCCGTGTTGCACCGGGAGGCCGTGCCGATCTCGCGATCATCGCCGCCGATCCCCGGAAACTGGAGCATGCCGCACTTGCCGACATCGAAGTGAGCGAAACCGTCAAGGACGGGAGAACGATCTATCGCGGAGATGGTGCGCCAGCCTTGTAAGGCGTGCGTTGTGGGATTCAGCGGGGCACCGCGTCCTGATAGCTGCACCATTCAGGGTCGCGCCTGCCGATGGCGAAACTGCCATTGCAAACATTCTTGAACACGACAAACAGGAAAAAGGCGACCCCTGCCATGGCAGTGATGAGCGGGTTTTGGAGGACAAGACCCCAGACCGCCATCATCGAACAAATACCGAGCTGCATGGGGTTCGAGACCAGGGCGTAGACGCCGGTTGTCACGAGTTTCTCTGGCGGATCAAAGGGGAAGCCGGTGCCGTTCCCGCGAACCGCAAACTCGCCCAGTGCGACAGAAATCAAACCAATAGGAAGCAAAAGTGCCGCGATGGAAACGACCCGTGGCCAATCCTGCAACTGGTCGGGTGTGGACCATTGTCCCAAGCCGTTGGCAATGACGGCCCCGGGCATGAGCCAAAGCAGGATCGCTGCCCATATCGTATTTTGCATAAGCGAGCGCGCGACGATCGAGTCCCTGACGTCGGTCCATGCCGCCAGTAGAAGGGTAGGGACAGTCGCCATGGACCAGA
>JABIUG010000430.1 GCA_018700655.1 Rhodospirillaceae bacterium
CCAACAGGGCCGCTTCGTCATAGACCGTGAGCATCCTGAATTCAGCGAACACCACGTCCATTTCTTTCAGAAGATGGTGCTGGACGGGTTAGGGCCGGGTTGATCCGTTATTCTCAGCCCGTTTTCTGGAAAACCCAGGCCATGTAGAGGCTGTCAGGCTCGTCGCGGAAGGCGAAGAAGGGCCCGTGGGTCTCGAGTGTTCGCCAAAGTCCGGCTTGCTCCAGCCGATCGACCTCCTGGGGAAAGTTGCCTTCCTCCATGCCGATGTGGCGCACGGTGATCACAAGATGGCCGCCGGGCTGCGTGATGCGGACAAGTTCCTCGAATGCCGAAGCCGGCGCATGATGCACGCCGAACGACCCTGCCGAGGCGACAGCCCTGAAGTGGCCATCGGGATAGTCCAGCCGGTTACCGAGGGCTTCACACTTGAGCTCGCCATATACCTTGCGGCTTTCGGCGACCCTCAGCATGCCTTCAGAGAGGTCGTTGGCGGCAAGGTTCCTGTATCCAGCCATGTCGAGCCACTCGCCCAGCTGTCCCGTGCCGGCGCCGGCATCCAGGATCGGACCGTCGCCCATGGCGACATGGCGTGCGACGAGCGCGGTCACGAAACCGGGCAACTTGTAGCCGCGTGCGGCCATGTCGGTGTCGTATTCGCGCGCCCAGGCGTCATAGCTCTCGCGCAGGTCGGCCGTTCCGCTGGGATTGTAGATTCGCTCGAGTGCTTCTTCGCGGCTGATCGTCACGCAAGTTCTCCAAGTGCCTTCAAGATACGCTCATGAAAGACATGAAGGCCGGATTCGGAAAACCATGAACCTGCACGGTCGGCGACATAGCGCCCCTGGTCATAGCCATCGCTGGCCAGGCCACGCTGCACGCTCTCGACCAGGGCGATGTCTTCCTGATTGAAGATTTCGGCAAAAAGTTTGAGCAGGGCGTCGACGTTTTCAGGATGCACGGGATCGGGTTCGCCATAGATGTCGACGCGTTCATGGCAGCGCCCGACGCCGTCAGGGTCCATACGCAGCGCGATCAGGTTGCGGCTACCGGGAAGGCTGAGCATGCAGAGGTTCGGCCAAACAACCCAACCCAGATAGGGCTCGTTTTCGCCCAGTTCCATCGCCTCGTAGGCCGGATGGCCGGAGTTCTGAAAGTGGCTGAACAGCTTGTCGTGATGGCCGGGTTTGCCCCCGGAGGTGTCATAAAGCGTCGAGAGTTGAGGGTGGGCGATCGGGATATGATAGCCCTCGGAGAAATTGTCGACCACGACCTTCCAGTCAGCCGCGATGTCGTATTCCAGGCTGGCGACACGCTTGAAGTTTTCGATGCCCTTGAGATGCCAGTTGATCGTCTCGTCGAAGCTGCCATAGCCATCTTCGAAGGGTTTGGCATCAGGATCGAGATTGAGGAAGACCAGGCCGCCGGCAATCGCCAGATTCACCTGGCGCAAGGGGAAGTCCTTGCGGTCGAAATCTGGCACGTCATCGGTCATGCGTGCGGCTTTCAGGGTGCCGTCGAAGTCGTAGAACCAGGCATGATAGGGACAGGTGATGCCGCGCTTGACCTGGCCGCGTCCCTTCAGCAGGACGTGGCCGCGATGCTGGCAGACATTGTAGAAAGCGCGGATTTCGTCATCACGGCCCCGGACCACGAGCACCGGCTGGTGTCCTATGGTTTCGGTCAGGTAGTCGCCGGGTTCGGCGAGGTCGCCGACATGGCCGACATTGATCCACGACCGCTTGAAGATCGACGCGATCTCGCGTTCCTGCACCTTACGGTCGGTATAGAACCGCGACGGCAGTGTGAAGGACGCCTTGGCGTCGCTGTTGAAGAGGCCGCGTTCACCGCGAACATCTGTGCCCATCCCGATATCCTTTCGCCAAGAGCGGGTCATGTTTACACGGGACCACTTTGTGGTTCCGAGTAAACCTGTGATCCCGCTCTGTTTCATAGAGCTAGAGCAACTTCACCTGTTTTGATTGTATCGCGCAGTGATTCGATCAAAACAGGATTTGCTCTAGAGGCCGCGACACTGTGCAGGATATTTTTGTCGCATGCATCAGGCACAGACCAGCCAAGCAGCGATCTTCCTTGCAATTGCGCGTTTCATGCAGCACATAGTCCCCAGCAGGTTTCTGCCTCCCCGTCGACATCGGGTGACTGGCCGAAAGCTGGATGCGGAACCTGGCGTTCCGCGCATGCTGATCAGACTCAAGGCCTGCTGGCTGTCGGCATTATCAGGTTCCATCAAACCGCGCGCAGGCCTGGCTAAGAAACGTCGTTGAGCCGTCGGCCGCGCGATTGTTTTGAGGAGTACTGTATGTCGAAAGAAGATCTGATCGAGGCCGAAGGCGTCGTCACAGAAGTTCTACCAGACGCCCATTTTCGCGTTGGGTTGGATAACGGCCATGAAGTCATGGCCTATACCTCCGGTCGTATGAGGAAAGCACGCATCCGTGTGCTGACTGGCGACCGGGTCACTGTGGAAATGACGCCATACGATCTGACCAAGGCACGCATCAACTTTCGTCACAAAGACGAAAGCTCGATGCCGCGCCCTGGTGGTGGCACGGGCAGACGACCTGCCCGTGGCCGTCGACGCTGAACCCCGCGACAGCGCGACCCTAATTTCACGTTTCATAATAGTTGTCGGCCGGACCGCGGGTCCGTGCGCCGGCTCTTTGAGGATTCCCGTTACATGCCTACGACATTTTCCGAACTCGGCCTGATTGCGCCGCTTTGCCGTGCGCTCACCGATGAGGGCTACACCCACCCCACCCCGATCCAGGACAAGGCCATTCCGGTCCTGCTCCAGGGCGGCGACCTGCTGGGCATTGCCCAGACCGGCACCGGCAAGACCGCTGCCTTTGCTCTGCCCATCCTGCAATGGCTCGACGAAGCCGAGGGCAGCGCATCCCAGCGCAGCGCATCGGTCCTGGTGCTGACGCCGACGCGCGAGCTGGCGATCCAGATTGCCGACAGCTTCAAGACCTATGGCCGGCACACCAAACTTTCCTGCGTCACGATTTTCGGTGGCGTGAACCAGAACCCGCAGGTCTCCAAGATGCGCCGTGGCTGCGACGTTCTTGTCGCAACGCCCGGCCGCCTGCTCGACCTGATGCAGCAGGGCCATGTTCGCCTGGGCGGGGTCGAGACCTTTGTTCTCGACGAGGCCGATCGCATGCTCGACATGGGCTTTATCCATGACGTCAAGAAGATCATCGCCAAGCTGCCCGCTGACCGCCAGAACGTCATGTTCTCGGCGACCATGCCGGGTGAAGTTGCCAAACTTGCCGGCTCGATCCTGAAGAAGCACCAGCGCGTTGAAGTCACACCGCCCGCGACTACGGTCGAACGTGTCGAACAGAAGATCCTGTTCGTCGACAAGGGTGACAAGCTGGAACTTCTCTACGATCTCCTGACCGAAAAAGACGTGACACGTGCGATCGTCTTTGCCCGCACCAAACACGGCGCAAACAAGATTTCAGACCAGCTCGGGAAGTTCGGCGTGACCTCTGATGCGATCCACGGCAACAAATCCCAGGCCGCCCGCCAGCGGGCCCTGAAAGATTTCCGGGACGGCAAGGTTCGCGCGCTGATCGCGACCGATATCGCAGCACGCGGCATCGACATCGACGACATCAGCCACATCATCAACTATGACCTGCCGAATGAGCCGGAAAGTTATGTCCATCGTATCGGGCGTACCGCTCGTGCCGGCGCCACCGGCAAGGCGCTGTCGTTCTGCTGCAGTGAGGAACTTGCCTATCTGCGCGACATCGAACGTGTCACGCGCAGCAAGATCGAGATCGACGGCGATCACAAGTTCCATGCCGAAGCGGTCGCCTTGCTGCACGAGAGCGGCAACATTCCCAAACCGCCCAAGCAGGGTCGTGGACAGCGCCCGTCGGGTCAGCGCCCGGGTGGCAAACGCCCCTCGCACAAGCCGCGCAGCAATGGCGGCCAGAAGCATCGCGGCAGGGGTGCACGGGCCCAGCAGCAGCACGCTTCCTGATCCCGAACCACCCCTAGATCGGATCGCGTATCGGTGGAACCACACATGGTTTCACCGATACGCGTGAACTTGCTCTAGAGGATCCCCGAGAGCCACCACCACAGTGGCGCGGTGATCATCGAGAGCGGGATGCCGATACCGATCATCAGGGCTACAAGATCGGGCTCCAGATCGCTATCGATCGCGATGATGCTGGCTCCGAGCATGGGCGGTATGGCCATTTCGAAG
>JABIUG010000431.1 GCA_018700655.1 Rhodospirillaceae bacterium
CAAATTGGTTCCACCTGGACGCGTGAATCCGATCTGAATCATAGAGATAGAGCAGCTTCACCCGTTCAGATTGAAGCAATCTGAGCGGGATCTGCTCTGGTGTTCTCGGGCCACAAGGGCAATCACGCGATGAGGTGAATTGACTTGGCAAGCGTCGTCCCTACATTGAGTGCAACGGAGAATAGAAAAACATGACCGAGATGACGACACAGGACGGAATCATTGTCACGCAGGACGCTGCCGTCCGGATTGGCCAGATCATGGCTGCCGAACATGGCGATCCCGGGGCAGGACGGCTGCGCATTGTCGTGACCGGAGGCGGCTGTTCAGGCTTCCAGTACCATTTCAAGGTCGATGAAGGCCCGGAAGAAGGTGACATCGAGATCATCGTCGACGGCGCCAAGGTCGTGATCGACGATATCTCTCTGCAATATCTGAATGGCTCGACGCTCCGGTTCATCCAGAACCTGGAGGGGAGCTATTTCACGCTCGACAACCCCAACGCCACCTCTTCATGCGGTTGCGGAACGTCGTTCGCGGTCTAGTCTGCCTTTTCCGGATTGGCGACCAGGCCACCATGGCCTGGAATGATCCAGTCGACAGTAGCCAACACACGCGAGCGAGTCTCTTCAAGTGTAGCCTGGTCTTCGGCAACCGGGTCGATTACCGGGGTCAGCCCACTGTGCCACCACAGGTGCGTCATGGCATAAACACCTTCATCGGTTTCGACGATGAGGGTGATATCCTCTGCTGTATGGCCAGGAGTTGACCACAGCGTCATCCCTTCGCTGATTTCATATCCATCGCCGCGATGTCCGCCCCAGTGATCGCCATCGTAGATGCTGTGGGCATCGATCACCTTGGCTTGCGGGAACAGGCCCACATTCATGGTGTGATCAGGATGGTGATGGCTGAGGAACACGTGGGTTACCGCGTTTGGCGCGAGGCCCAGTTCCGAAAGAGCATCCGTTATCAGGGTCTGGTTCTTTACCATGACCACATCGCCACCGCACACCAATGTCACCGTCGCACCGACGCTGGGATAACGGTCGTATCCCTCATGCAGGATATTAACCGTGTTGCCGGCAACCGCCTGCTGGGACGTTACAAACATCAGAAGTGCGGTGAAAACACCGGCGAAACGAACAAGAGACGAGAATACAGGATAGGTCATGATGAGATTGCCCTCTAAGCCGCTGAACATCGGCCAAGCGGCGGTCTCGCTCAAGCGCGATACCGGGGCATATGATCAAGCAGAGTTTATCGATACCAGCGGCACCTCTGCGCTCTGGCCTAGCCCTTTCCGGAACTGTATCGTCGGGCCATGAAAATCGCCACCTGGAACGTTAACTCGATCAAGGCCCGCCTGCCCAATGTGGTGGCCTGGCTTAAGAAAGCTGCGCCCGACGTTGCGCTGCTGCAGGAACTCAAGACCGTCGAAGACGGTTTTCCGTTCCTGGAACTCGAAGAGCTTGGCTACAACTGCGCCGTCGCCGGTCAGAAGAGCTACAACGGCGTTGCCGTACTCTCAAAACACCCAATCGAGATCGAAACCAAGGTTCTGCCCGGGAACGACAGCGACGAGCAGGCGCGTTACCTCGAAGCCTTCACCGGCGGCATCCGTGTCGCGTCAATCTATCTGCCCAACGGCAACCCGACCCCCGGCGAGAAGTTCGATTACAAGCTGGCCTGGATGGCACGCCTGATCGAGCACGCCCGCGGCCTGATGGCGCTGGATGAAGCCGTCATCTTGGGCGGTGACTACAACGTCTGTCCGACCGATGCAGATGTCTTTGACCCCGCAGGTTGGGCCGATGATGCCCTGTGTCGCCCGGAATCACGCGCCCGCTTTCGCGAATTGCTTTGGCTCGGTTACACCGAGGCCTTCCGCACCCTGCATCCCGATGCCGCGCGCGCCTGGAGTTTCTGGGACTATCAGCGCGGCGCCTGGCAACAGGACAATGGTGTCAGGATCGATCATCTCCTGCTCTCACCGATGGCCGCCGACCGTCTGGTCGCCTGCGAAATCGACAAGGGACCGCGCGGGCAACAGAAAGCCTCGGATCACACACCGGTGTGGTGTGAGCTGGAGGATTGAACGGAGTCATCTTCCGCTCTTTCCAAACTCGCGGCCAAATGCTTCCATAGTGTCGTGAAATGCTCCAACGGAGGAAACCCTGATGGCCGCCCTGCCCGAAACGCATCAAGCATGGCCCTATTCCACACCCCGCCAAACTACGCTCGGCAAAGGTCGCCATACACGCGGCCGCCTGGGGTTTGTTTTGCTCAACAGCGAAGAAACCGCCGATGACGATATTCGATCCATCGTTCCAGACGATGTCGGGGTGTTCTACACACGGGTGCCGCTGGCTGATCCGGTGACCATCGAAAACCTCGCCGCTGTCGGTGATGACCTTGGCGCGGCTGCGAGTCTGCTGCCACCGGACATGGACGCGATTGCCTACGTCTGCACATCGGGCGGTGTGGTTGTCGGCGAGGAGAATGTCGCCCGGGCGCTGAACGAAGGCCAGAGCGGAGCCAAGACGACTTCGCTGATCACCTGCGTGATCGATGCCATGCATGTGCTGGGCATGAAAAAGATCGTTCTGGGCACGCCCTATCTCGATGAAGTGAACCATTTCGAGGCTGACTTTCTGGTCGACCGCGGCTTTGAGATTCTCGACGTGCAGGGGCTCTGCATCGAAAACGGGCGCGATATGTGCCTGGTCGAGCCCGATGACATCGTGAAACTGGCCCTGGAAATCGACCGGCCTGACGCCGATGGCATCTTCATATCCTGCAGCGCCCTGCGCACGGTCGAAGTCGTTGACGAAATAGAGCAGCGCACCGGAAAACCCGTCGTAGGAAGCAACCACGCGCTGATCTGGCGCATGCTGCGGCTGGCCGGCATCGAAGACCGCATGGACGGGTTGGGCCGCCTCTACCGCGAACACTGACCGCTAACAAGACCACGAAGGAGCCGACGATGCCCCAGGAACACAAGGGCGGCTGCTTGTGCGGCGATATCCGCTACCAAGTCAGTTCAGACCCGCTGGTCCAGTGTTACTGCTGCTGCGAGACCTGCCAGGGAGCGAGCGGCGCGCCGGCTGTTTCCTGGATTGCAGTCAGGGAGAGTGGCTTCGAGATCACGGCCGGGAAACCGGTTGCCTATGGGTCATCCCCCGATGTCATACGGGAATTCTGCGGACACTGCGGCACGGCGCTAACCTACCGCAACCACGGGTACCCGGATGACCGGTTCCGTGAGGCACTCGTTGCTGTTACCTCGGTCTCGCTCGACAACATCGAGGCCTTTCCGCCGACCGAGCTGTTTCACGACAACGAGCTGCCCGATTGGCTCCCTGCGGAGCAATTGTGCCCGGGTGCCAAGCGCCATCATCCCAAGGTGGGCGATCATGGCCAGCCATGAAGGCGGCTGTCACTGTGGCGCGATCCGCTATCGCATCGAAGAGCCGGCGAAGTTCTCCAGCCTGTGTCACTGCCGAAGTTGTCAGCGTTCGAGCGGAACACCGGTCTCTGCCTTTGTCGGCGTGTTCGAGGTGCAATTCGAGGAGACCAAGGGTTGCCGTGCGATCTATTTGTCCTCACCCGGCGTTCGCAGGGGATTCTGCCAGATTTGCGGCACATCCCTCACCTTTGCCGGCGAAAACTGGCCCAGCGAGATCCATATCTACACCGCAACGTTGGACGACCCCGAGGCCTTTGCGCCCAAGGTCCACACCATGATGGACGACAACATCACGTGGTTTCATACCGCCGATGACCTTCCCCGGCTGGGATCCTTCGCGGCCAAACCGAAAGACTGAGCCAGGGCCCAACGAAAATGGCCCGCCGGATGTACCAGGCGGGCCGTGAACGAAATCGCGCCAACCGGCGCAGGAATTGACGTCCTAGCGGACGGTCACTTCAAAGTTGCCGCCTTCCTCACCGGTATTGCGGACCAGCAACAACACATCGCTCATCGCATCACCGTCGGTCGTGAGGAAAACTTCGCCGTCATATCCTTCGTAACCGTCGTACCAGTAGTAACCAAAGCCGGGTTCGTAACGGTAGAGATCAGCCCGCAAATACGGCAGACCGTTCGATGTCACTTCGATGTCGTACCAGCCTTCGGCTAGCATCGGCATGCGGAACCAGGCGATATCACCATCCATCATCAGGCTGCCAGTAGCCGGCATGCCGTCAGCCGCAATCACGGTTGCCGTCTCGGGCAGGCCCTCGACCTTGGCGTGATCGACGATCGTCAGGCTGTATTCGCCGCCACGGGCGCCATCGTATCCGGCTATCACGGCCACCAGCTGGGAACCCTCGAAGGTATCGACCAGACGGCTGCCGTAACCCGCGCTGCCATCGTCATCGCTGGTCCAGACCGTCATGTCCCAGGTGTCATAGAGCGCCAGCGTGCTGTCGAAGCCGCTGTTGGAGGTATCCACGTCGATATCAACCAGGCTGCCTTCGGGCGCATCGATAATATAGACGTTGGCCGGAGGCTGGCTGTAGTCCTCAGAAATCGACTGGCTAAGCCCAATCGTGCCAAGCGAAGCCTGGATCGGCTCTATCTGGTATGCAGAAAGCAGGACTTCGCCATAACCACCGTCAAAGCCGTCCAGCGTCAGCGTATAGGCGCCAGGCTCAAGCTCCGCGACGATCAGCGGATGCAACGAGAACGCAGCATCGTCTGATTCATAGAGGAACCAGCCATCGCCATCGAGCAGCGACATGATCGGGTCGACATCGTCATAGGACGACGTTTCAAAGTAGTACCAGCCAGGCTCTTCAACCCAGAACGACAGATCGCTGCCAAGTTGCTGCACGGTTTCTTCGTTGAGATAGAGATCGGCGTAAACCCGCGGACCACCTCCGGCAAAGCCATCGGACGTGTACTCGATGATGAAGGTGCCTGCCTGACGCTGCAGATCCTCGACCACCATAATGTATTCGCCACCATAGAAGTATTCGGTCAGGTCGACCCTGGCATCGGGTGTCGGCAGATAGGAAGATTCGAAGATCGCGTCGCCATAGACACCACCGAACCCATCGGATTCGTAGACGCGAACGCCCGGCTGTGCGCCGTTCAGACCAACCACGGCAACTGCCGGTTCCCATGCCTCATAGGATATCGACATGTTGACCTCGGCGCTCTGGCCGCGCTCCAGTGTGATGGGGCGGTAGGCCAGACCGCCGTCGCCAACGCCGACAAAGGGCTCGGTGCCGTCGATCGAGGGAATCTGCTGTGATACGGCGTCGATCCGGATATCGAAGCCACCAGGTGCCCCGACGACATCGTTAACTGCGATATCGACCTCTGCTCCGACCGGAACATCGTATAGGTAAAGAACAGCCGTGCGGTCCGAACCGATACCCCGGGCGACGTGCTCGAGGCCACCGGCGCCTGCGATGCTCGCGCGCACAACCGGATCAAACCCGGCGCCGCAGCCTTCACTGGCCGAGCCTGTGGGTATGACCTGGATGCGCACGATTCCGGTATCAGCGGCCGTATGGCTGAACCTTGCATTGGTGCCGGGAATATCAATCGCGTGCGCCAGCGAAGTGCTGCTCTCAAGCGCAATGGATGCCGACGTCTGGCCACCGGCATGACCGCGAAGATCAGAAAGAGCCTGGCCGGTCGAAGTAAACGCGCTGCCGTCCCTGCTCACCAGGCCCAGGTTCGACAGCAAGGTGATGTGATCGGCGTTGGTGCCGTCAATCGACCCGCGTGCCAGGCTGTCGAAGGTCGCAGCGACGCCGACGCTTTCAATCACCCGCCCCAGCGTCTCAACGCTCGAGCGTTCGACCGCCCGGGAAACCGCGCAACGCAGATCGACATCGCCGTCGACATCGATCGGCCCACCTGCCGATTGCGCCCATGCGGGCGCGGTTGAAGCCAATAGTCCGGCGATCACAATGGCCGGCAGTCCGAATCGTTGCATCATGTTGCTCCTTGCGTGCGACGCGTGCCCCGTGATTGGAGTCATCCTCGACCTATGCGTAGGCTAACGCAACTTGGCGGCGAGACTATGACAACCGTCACGAGGTCCGGATTTATACGACAGGTGCGCATCAATCCGACGCAGAAATCACCGTCGACGCAACAGCAATCCTGACGCCCGGTGTGACGCGATCAAAGGTCGGCAAAGACATGGGTCTCACCATGACCACCCGGATGGGTCACAGCGCCAAGACGGGCCTGACCCACGGTCTGGGCATACTTCCAGATCGTACCGGAGTTGTAATCGGTCATGCGCGGTTTCCACGCAGCCTTGCGTGTCGCGAGTTCGTCATCGCTGAGTTCAACCTCAAGCGTGCCTGCCTCGGCATCGATCACGATCATGTCGCCGTCCTGCAGCAGGCCAATTGGCCCGCCATCGGCGGCTTCGGGACCGACATGGCCGATACAGAATCCACGCGTTCCACCCGAGAAACGGCCATCGGTGATCAGCGCGACCTTTTCGCCCATGCCCTGGCCATAAAGTGCGCTCGTGGTCGAGAGCATCTCGCGCATACCGGGGCCGCCCTTGGGACCCTCGTAGCGGATGATCAGAACATCGCCTTCGCTGAAATCCTGGGCCAGGACCGCGGTGAGGCATTCCTCTTCGGTATCGAAACAACGCGCGGGACCTCGAAACTGCAGCGTCTTCTGCCCGGCAATCTTCACGATCGCTCCGTCGGGCGCCAAATTGCCATTCAGGCCCACGACACCGCCGGTTGTCGAAAGCGGATCGCTGGTCGGGCGAATGACATCCTGATCGGTCGGAAACACGACATCAGCATGATTCTCGGCGAGAGTTTTCCCCGTGATGGTCATGCAGTCGCCGTGGAGATAACCGCCATCAAGCAGGGCCTTGATCAGGATCGGAATACCACCGGCCTCATAGAGGTCCTTGGCGACATAACGTCCGCCGGGTTTCAGGTCCGCGATGTAAGGGGTTCTGCGGAAAACCTCGCAGACATCCGCAAGCGAAAAATCGATCCCGGCTTCGTTGGCGATCGCAGGAAGGTGGAGGCCGGCATTGGTTGAGCCGCCTGAGGCCGCGACGACCACAGCTGCGTTTTCGAGCGACTTGCGCGTGACGATGTCACGGGGCCGCAGGTTCTTGGATATCGCCTCCATCACGGCATGACCGGCACGCTCACAGAAGGCATCGCGGCTTTCGTAAGGTGCCGGGGTCGAGGCCGAATAGGGCAATGCCAGACCGATGGCCTCCGAAACCGTCGCCATGGTGTTGGCGGTGAACTGACCGCCGCAAGAGCCGCCCGACGGACAGGCTGCGTGCTCGAGAACATTCAGATCGCTGTCGGTCATGTTGCCTGCCGCATTGGCGCCGACCCCTTCGAAGACATCAATGATGGTGACATCCTTGCCATGGAACTTGCCGGGCAGAATCGAGCCCCCATAGATAAAGACCGAAGGCACGTTCAGACGCACCATCGACATCATCATGCCGGGCAATGACTTGTCGCAGCCGGCGAGGCCGACGAGGCCGTCGTAGCTATGCCCTCGCATCGTGAGTTCGACTGAGTCCGCAATCACTTCACGGCTCACCAGCGAGGATTTCATGCCCGCATGACCCATCGCGATGCCGTCGGTGACGGTGATCGTGGTGAACTCCCGCGGGGTTCCTCCGGCAGCCTTCACCCCCTTCTTCACGGCCTGTGCCTGGCGCATCAACGTGATGTTGCAGGGCGCGGCCTCGTTCCAGGTTGTCGCAACCCCGATGAACGGCTGGGAGACTTCCTCATCCGTCAGGCCCATGGCGTAATAAAAGGCGCGATGTGGCGCGCTTTTGGGGCCGACCGACACATGGCGGCTCGGCAGATTGGATTTGTCCCAACGGGTCATGGTGTAACTCCCTCGAAAGTCGGCTTTTCTGTTACCGCGGAGACTAGATCGGATCGCGTTCGGGTGGAACCACAAGTGACCTCATCTGGAGGTGTGAACCACAGATATCCCGCTTGCAACAAGCCGTGCTAGACATGACGCCGGTCATTTTCAGGTCTCCCTTCCATGCGCCACCCCCATCACATCACCATCTGTATCGGTGTGACCTTTGCGACCGGCATTTGGGGTCTTTACTGGCTTCCCCAACGTGAGCTGGAAGCGGCTGGATTGACCGGCGGTTGGGGCACGCTGGCCCAATACATCATTCCACTGGTGCTGATGACACCCATCATGCTCTGGCGCGCCTGCAAGGGCCGCGTATCTGGGATTCGATGGGGGCTGATCGGCACCCTCACGGGTGGTGGCATTGTCTGTTACGCAAACAGCTTTCTGCTCACCGACGTCGTCCATGCCCTGATGATGTTTTATCTCGCCCCGGTCTGGGCAACCCTGCTGGAGCGTTTTGTTCAGCGCCAGGCAATTGCGCCCAGCCGTTATCTCACGCTTGCCTTGGCTCTGGCCGGTGTCTGGGTCGTCTTTGGTCAGGACGGAGGCCTGCCGATCCCGCGCAATGCCGGCGATTGGCTAGCCCTTGCGGGCGGTGCCATGGTCGCAGCCGGGGCGGCCCGGGTGAATGCCGCCCAGCCTGACAGCCCCTTGCCGATCCTCTATTCATTCTACGTATACGGTTGCATCGTCGCAGCAGCGATCGGCTGGCTCTTGCGCTCGGAACTGGGGCCAGTCCCGGCGACCGACGACCTGATCGCCATGCTTCCGTTCCTGCTTGTGCTCGTCCTTGTTTTCCTGATGCCGACCAACGGCCTGCTGATCTGGTCACCGGCCAAGGTTGGAGCCGGCGTATTTGGTATTCTGATTCTGGCCGAGATCGTGACCGGCGCGATCAGTGCCGCCCTGCTCACCGACGAGAGTTTTGGCTGGCGCGAGGCTATCGGTTGCACGCTCATCCTGCTGGCAGGAGCGATCGAAATCTTCGCCTCAGGGCGTCGTACCGAGGTTAAACCAGCATGAACCAGTCAGCAGAGCGCAGCCAGTTCTGGCCTTCGGTCATGTTGGTAATCGCTGCGGCAGGCTGGGGACTTTTCTGGATTCCCTTGCGCGCATTGGAGGACGCCGGACTTGATGCCGGTCCGGCCACTGTCGTGCAATTTCTGACCCCTACTCTGGTGATGCTGCCTGTGGCGATCTTCTTCGTGCTGCGCGGCGGCAAGACAGGGCTGGGCCGTTGGAAGACGGCCTTTTTCACCGGCGGCGCCTTTGCGCTCTATGCCGACAGCCTGCTCCTCACCGAAGTCGCACGTGCCCTGATCCTGTTCTACGTCTCGCCCGCCTGGGCCACGATGTTCGAGGTCTGGCTGATGAAACGGCGTCTGAACGTGGCACGCGTGGTTGCCATCACGTTGGGAGTTGCCGGGCTCTACGTCATCCTTGGCGGTGACGGCTCGCTCCCCATCCCGCGCAACGCCGGTGACTGGATGGCGATCGCATCAGGCATGTTCTGGGCCTACGGCTCGACCCGTGTCCGCATGGATCAGGAAGCAGGTTTGTTCGAGAACGTGTTTTCGTTCTTCGCCTTCGGCGCCATTGTCTCCATCCTTCTGGCGCTGCTCCCGATCGAAGCCATGGGCCACGCTCCTAGCCTCGCCCAACTGGTCGAGTTTCTACCCTGGTTCCTGCTGATCACGTTTGCTTTTCTGATCCCGGCCATGTCGATGCAGCTCTACGGTGCCAAACACATCGACCCCGGGCGCGTCGGCATCCTGTTCCAGACCGAGGCTATTTTCGGCATCGTCAGTGCCGCAATTTTGGCTGCCGAACCCTTCGGTTGGCCCGAAGGCATCGGCTCCGCGCTGGTAGTAAGCGCCGCCCTGACCGAGGTGTTCGTCAACCGGCCAAGAGCACAACGCAACTAGCTTATCAACTCGATTGCAGCGCCACGGGGTTCACCTTGGCTGATATCGCCGACGCTCGAGGGGCAGGCAGAGCAGACCAGAACGAGGTCCATTTCTGCACGCAGTTCGACGTAATCGCCGGCGGCTGCGGCTGAAGGCTCATCCAGCAGCGATCCGTCGGCCTGCACGACAGCGTGTTCGAACAGGTTCCACGGACACGGAATGCTGTCGAGCGCGAGGCCACGTTCCGCCATCACGCCCTTGAGGTTGTCCTGGCAATTGGGGTCTTCAGCCGGGGCGCCATAAAACACATTGCTCTCCGCGCTGCAGGCGGCGTGCAGGGTGTCGTGGATGCCAGGCGAGGTGTCGGCCAGAATCGTAAGCATTGGCCGAAAGTGTGTGCTCACCAGAACATCGCCGGGCTGGTAGAGAATACGGTAGGTCGCAGACCGGCTGTGTTCCATCGAGAGGTGTTCGCGAAGGTCTCCGACGGAAAAGGCCCAGGTATCGACCACCTGATGGCCTTGTGTATTCACCACCCGCACAACCTGGCCGGCTGTGACATTGACGGCACGCGCCGTGCCCGGCTTGATCTCTGCCATTTCGCTCACGGGTGTTTCTCCAGATTTCAGATCAAGGGAATGCCAAGCAGGCGCAGCAACAGGGATCGAAAGGCTTTCCCGAGGGGATAGGCAAGTGCTGCAGCGCCATTGCGCGAGAACAGCACATGGTTCATCGACCCGGCAATTCCCCGGCGTGGCGAAAGGGCTGTTGCCTCACGTATCGCTTCAGCATCATAGAAGAGTTTGCCGTTGACCTTGAGCACCATGCCCTGATCGACATCGAGACCCGCCGCCGTGATCTCGTCCATCAGGTCGCCCGGTCTTCTGGCATCGACCAGGGTGATGCCGGTCGATGAATCGGAAAAGGCATCCCTGCACCAGGTCCGGCAGACCGGGCACTGGTCATCATAGACAAGGTAGATTGGCTCATTGAACGATTCTTCAGGCTTGTCTGTCATGGTTCGGCTCCAAGGCAGCAAGCCCCCCTCGGTTGAGGATATGGCGTTTGTCGCCACACCTTCAATCACCCGCTTGCATCCAACACCATCGTCACTAGGATCGCGCCCGTTCCAGTAGGATGGTTTTCATGGCTCTCAACGAATACGGACAGATCATGCGTATCGGCTTGCGGCACGCCCGCGATGCTTTCCGTGACAGCGCGACGATCGACACCCAGTGGCAGGCGCTGAACTACCACGCCCGGCCCGGGTACGACGATGCGCTCGCCGAATACGACGCCTTCATGGAGGCCCTGATGCTGGCGGGCGCCGATGTTCACTTGCTGCCCTATGGCGACGGCCTTTCGATCGATTCAATCTATGTCCGTGATGCCTCGATCCCCTCGCCCGGCGGTGTGATCGCCTGCAACATGGGGAAACCCGCCCGTTCGGCTGAACCGACCGTCAACGGAACCGGCTACGGCGATCAGGGTCTCGCAGTCGCAGGCAGCATTGGCGGTGACGGTCGGATCGAGGGTGGTGACTTCATCTGGCTCGACGACACAACATGTGCCGTGGCCCACGGCTATCGCACCAATGCCGAAGGTATCCGCCAGTTGAGGGCATTGTTGGGCGAGAACGTACATGTCGAGGTCTGCCCCCTGCCCCACTACAAGGGGCCCGATGACGTCTTCCATCTGATGTCGATCGTCTCGCCACTCGACCGCGATCTCGCACTGATCTATTCGCCGCTCATGCCCGTACCGTTCCGGAACTGGCTGATGGATCGCGGCCTCTCGTTCGTTGAAGTCCCTGATGAGGAATTCGAAAGCATGGGCTGTAATGTTCTGGCAACCGCACCCAGACGTTGCGTCATGGTTGAAGGCAATCCCGAGACTCGCAGACGACTCGAAAAGGCCGGCTGTGATGTCGTGACCTACAAAGGCACGGAAATCAGTCGCAAGGGCGAAGGCGGCCCGACCTGCCTGACCCGCCCGCTGGAACGTGAGGGTTAGGCAGCCAACACCCGGTTCTTGGCGCTATCCACCCAGGTTTCGGCAATACGCTCTGTCCTCATCCCAAGAATGATCGACGCCATGTGCGTCACCTTGTCGGCTACGACGGGATCATGCCCGCGAAGCCGACGATAGGGTGACCGACAGATCAAACCAGCGCTGAGTTTTAAGCGCCAGGATAAAACAAACTCTGATTCAGTCTGACGCCAGCCGGCTCCCCAGCTTCTCTGCAACAACCTCGTAACCACGGTCGGTCATGTGCACGCGATCGACGAACAACCACTCGTTGTCCAGATCCGAGCCGATTTCATCGTTGATGTCGAAGTAGTTGAATCCCTTTTCACTATCCAGGCGCTCCATATCGGCGCGATGCCACGCCCTGTGGCTCTCAACGGCACGCAAATAGGATTCCGTGATCCCTGATGCCCCATCGAAATGGGCAATCAGTTCCTCTTCTTCGGAAACGATTTTGCGTTCCTGCAGCTCCGGGGTCGGCATGCACCATGCAAACCAGGCGCGCGCCCATGGCTTCAGCCTGAGCGACCAGGTCGTCATGAGATTTTCCAGAACAGCAACGAATTGGACTTTGTCCTCCTCAAGCCGGTCGGGGTGATGGTTCAGGGGGTGAAAAGCCCGGTTCTCGGGGCCAAACAGCGCTCTGCGACGCTCGCGCGTGACCTTGCCGCTCATGCCTTCGAGAAACTTGGAATTGAACAGGAACATGCCGTGCTCGCGAAAAATTGCGTCGCAGGCATGGAAGTGGAAGATCTCGTTGATCCCGGAAATGACGATGTTGCGGACATTATCGAACTGGCCCGCGGCAAACATGAACTGCGTGAAGTTCTGCGCCAAGCTGACCGAAAACCCGCCATAGTTCAGCGCTGCCGACCGGTCAACTGGGAAACTCTCGACGGCAGGGCCATCGCATCGCTGGTCGCCCCCACGCCAAAGCCGAACGAGCCACCAAAGAACAGATCGAGCGGCTCGTCACGTGCAACCGATTGAGATGTCATGACGCGTTCGTCGGGCCCGATAGTGTAGCGCCAGCCAAAGGCATCAGTATTGACCCGTTCGGAGTCGACGTTGGGCACCGTCATGCGCATGACAAACGGTTCCCAGACCTGCGTCACGTTCAGGCGGTGATAAAGCCGCATCTGGGGAGCGAGTTCGTAGAGGCGCGAAAGGTTCCGGCCACCGGCAGGTGCTGCTTCTGAGCCATCGGTCACTGAGCTATCGGTCATGTTGTCCACCACAGTTCATTTCTAGGTTCGGCCATTGCGGCGATTAAGCCAAGGCCGGATTTTCTTCTACGAACTTCAACTCGCCTGGAGTCGTGCCAGGGCATCAAGCAGTCGGTCGCGATGCTGCGCGTGTCCAGCAAGGCGTTCGCGGTTCTCTTCGATGACTTCTTCAGGCGCGTTGGCAAGGAACTTCTCGTTCGAGAGTTTCTTCTCAAAACCCTTCATCTCGCCCCCGGCCTTGGCGATCTCCTTGTTCAGGCGCGCCACTTCAGCGGCGATATCGATCACGCCTTCAAGCGGCAGAATCAGCGTCGCGTTATCGAGCACGGCCTGGGCCGAACCCTTCGGGGTTTCTTCGGAGAAGCCGATCGTATCGAGGCGAGCCAGCCGCAACACGAGGTCGCGATGGCGTGCAAGGCGTCCCTGCTCCTGCTGATTACAATCCCTCAGCAGCGCCGTGATCTTGGCTGCTGCAGGAACATTGACCTCGGACCGGATGGTGCGGATCAACGAAATCAGGCGCACGATCCAGTCCATTTCGGCTGAAGCCTCACCGTCGATCGCTTCGTCACCGTATTGTGGCCACCCTGCACGGATGAGCTGTGTTTCACGGTTGCCATCGAGTTCCTGCCAGAGTTCCTCGGTCACAAACGGCATGATCGGATGCAGCATGATCAGGAGCTGATCGAGCGCCCAGCCGGTCGCAGCGCGCGTTTCAGCCATGGCAGCCTCATCGCTGCCGTTCAGGATCGGCTTGGTGAACTCTAGATACCAGTCACAGAAAACATTCCAGACGCTCTGGTAGGCCGCCTGGGCAGCATCATTGAACCGATAGCTCGCCATGGCGTTCTCGAGCTGACTGCGAAGTTTGGCCATCTCGCCGACAATCCAGCGATTGCCCGTTTCCTTGCAGGATGCGGGATCAAACGTGGAATCGGGGACACAGTCGTTCATCTGGCAATAACGCGCGGCATTCCAGAGCTTGGTCGTGAAATTGCGGTAGCCTTCGATCCGTTGCTTCGACAGCTTGATGTCGCGTCCGGGCGCAGCCATCGCGCAGAGCGTGAAACGCAGGGCATCGGCACCGTATTCGTCGATAAGCTCCAGGGGATCGATAATGTTCCCCTTCGACTTCGACATCTTGGCGCCCTTCTCGTCACGCACCAGGGCATGGATGTAGACCGTGTGGAACGGCACCTCTTCCATGAAGTGCAGCCCCATCATCATCATGCGTGCGACCCAGAAGAAGATGATATCAAAGCCTGTGACCAGAACATCGGTTGGGTAATAACGGCGCAGTTCCGGCGTATCCTCCGGCCAGCCCAGGGTCGAGAACGGCCACAGTGCAGACGAAAACCAGGTGTCGAGCACATCGGGGTCGCGCTCGAGCGCAACGTCCTCTCCGTAATGCGCTTTGGCCTTCACCCGGGCTGCGTCTTCATCATGGGCAACGAAGATCGCGCCGTCGGGCCCGTACCACGCTGGGATCTGATGGCCCCACCAGAGCTGGCGCGAAATGCACCAGGGCTGAATGTTGCGCATCCACTCGTAATAGGTCTTGGTCCAGTTCTCTGGCACGAACTTCGTCCTGCCGTCCTCGACCGCCTTGATCGCGGGTTCGGCCAGTGTCTTGGCATCGGCATACCACTGTTCGGTCAGATACGGCTCGATCGGAACGCCGCCCCGGTCGCCATAGGGCACCATGTGTGTGTGCTCATCGATCGTGACGAGCAGTCCGGCGGCCTCCATGTCGACAACAATGCGTTCGCGAGC
>JABIUG010000051.1 GCA_018700655.1 Rhodospirillaceae bacterium
CGATTCCGCACATGGCGGCAGGCATGCGGATGCTCCCGGCGCTGTCGGATCCGGTTGCAAGGGTTGTCGTTCCTGATGCCGAGGCTGCGGCCGCACCACCCGAGGATGCTCCGCTGGTAATCTCCGTGTTCCAGGGGTTGCGGGTGACACCGTGGAGGTTCGACGTGCAGGTCCAGGGCCAGACGAATTCGGGGCAGGTGGTCAAGGCATGCACGATCGCGCCGGACCGCATCAGGCGCTCCACGGACGGGTTGGTGTGATCGGCGATGTTGTTCTTGAAGATCAGTGATCCGAAGGTCCGTGGCCGTCCCTTGACGGCGGTGTCTTCCTTCACCGCCAGCGTCAGGCCTTCGAGCTTGCGCAGACGCCCGTCGGTTTTCATGTAACGAGCCTCTGCCTTCCTGGCGGCATCAAGCGCCTCATCGAAGAACGTATAAGCCAGTGCGTTGACGACCGGCTCCACCGCTTCGGCACGTTTGATCTGTTCCAAAAGCAGGTCCACCGGCGAAAGCTCCCGCGCACGGAAGAGATCGAGCGCCCTGGTCGCGGACAGATAACAAAGGTCGAGATCGATCATGGTTGGGGCTCTGTTTTCAGTGGCGAACGGGCGGGTTGGGTCAGGTGAACTTTAGCCGGGTCCGGTTCGCAAAGGCCACCAGGGAAAGCATGACCGGGACTTCAACCAGCACACCAACGACCGTCGCCAGTGCCGCACCGGAGTTAAGGCCGAACAGGCTGATGGCGACCGCAACGGCAAGTTCGAAGAAGTTCGAGGTGCCGATCAGTGCGTAGGGTGCGGCAATCCGGTGGGGGACACGCAGCGCATAGGCAGCCGCATAGGCCAGGATGAAGATGCCATAGCTCTGGATCAGGATCGGCGTCGCGATCAGTGCGATGACCAGCGGCCGATCAAGGAAAACCTGGCCCTGAAGCCCGAACAGGATCACAACCGTCGCGATCAGTCCGGCGATGGAAAGGGGCTTGATGCGATCGCGAAACGCGTCGATCCGCACGGCGTCACCAAGACGCGCGCGCGTCAAAAGGCCGGCACCCAGAGGCAGAGCAACAAACAGCACAACAGAAATGACCAGTGTTTCCCATGGCACCGCGATATCGGTGACACCCAGCAGGAAGGCCACGATCGGTGCGAAGGCAAAGACCATGACGACGTCGTTTACGGAAACCTGGAGGAGCGTGTAACCCTCGTCGCCACGGGTCAGTTGCGACCAGACAAAGACCATCGCGGTGCAGGGTGCTGCGCCTATAAGGATAAGGCCTGCGATGTACTGTTGTGCATCTTCCGGCGCGATCAGCGGTGCAAACACGACCTCGAAAAAGAGCACCGCAAGGGCAGCCATGGTGAAGGGTTTGATCAGCCAGTTGACCACCAGGGTGATCGTCAGGCCCTTGGGCTGTTTGACAGCTCCCTTGAGCGCATGCAGATCGACGCCGATCATCATCGGGAAAACCATCGCCCAGATCAGGACCGCAACCACGAGATTGACCCGCGCGATTTCGGCTGCGGCAATCAGTTCCACGATGCCGGGTGCGATGCTGCCCAGGACAATTCCGAACGCCATTGCCAGGGCGATCCAGATACTGAGATAACGCTCGAAGATACTCATGCAGCGGCCCCTGAGGTTTGGTGCGGCTTCAGCTTTCCTGAGGCAAGCGTACTGATTCCCACCATGGCAGCAGCAGTGCCAAGGCAAAGGGCAAGCCCGCCCAGCTCATAGGTGAGCCCCGACAGCACGGTGCCGAGCAGGCGCCCGCCGGCATTGGCCATGTAGTAGAAGCCGACATCCATGGTGACGCGTTCATCCCGTGTGAAAGCAAGGATCAGGTAGGAATGGAGTGAAGAGTTGATAGCAAAGAGCCCGCCAAAAACGAAGAGCCCCACCACCAGCGTTACGGTCAGCCAGAGCGTTGCTGCCGGCGCGACGATCGCCGCTGCGGCGAGCCCGGCGGGCACGACAAACAGCATGGCGGCCCAGCGCCGGGCTTCACCGATCAACTCGCTCTCGGGGCGTTCGCCGGCCCGGAGGAGGCACGGGGCAATGGCCTGAACCGCGCCGTAGAACATGATCCAGAGCGCCATGAAGCCGCCGACCATGAAGAAAGCGGCTCGATCGCCTTCCGCGGAACCATCTGACAGGACGGCGTAGAAATAGATCGGAATGGCGACGACAAACCACACGTCCCGGGCGCCGAACAGGAAAACGCGGGCCAGCGAGAGCCAGTTGATGTTGGCAGAGCGCGAGAAGACTTCCGTGAACTTTGCATCACGGCGCCCTTTGGGCAGACCCGACGGCATGACGATCACGACGGCAACAAGGATCACCGCCAGCACCAGCGCCATGGCCAGCACCGCCCAGAAGAAACCAACGGTCGCAAGCAGTGCCGCGCCGAGCAGGAAACCAAGCCCCTTCACCGCGTTCTTGGAACCGGTGAGCATCGCGACCCAGCGGAACAGGCCGCCGCTTTCCTTGGGCGCGAGCAGTTTGACGGCCGATTTCGACGACATCTTTGCCAGATCCTTGGCGACGCCGGATGTTCCCTGGACCGTCATCACAAAAACCACCGACAGTGTCAGCGTCCAGCCGGGCTCAAGCTGCGACAACGCAATAAGTGCTGCGACCTGAAGGCCGAGCCCGGCATAGAGCGTGGAGGTCAGTCCGAAGCGTGCCGCGATCCAGCCGGCCGAAAGGTTCGTCACCATGCCTGCCACTTCGTAGAGTACGAAAAGGTAGGCAAGCTCGAGCGGTGTGAAACCGAGAGCGTGAAAGTGGAGCAAAACCAGCATACGCAGGGCGCCATCGGTCAGCATGAACGCCCAATAGGCAGCCGTCACCGCGATATAGGCGGAGAGACCGCTGGGTCGGCTCACAGGCGCTGCCCGACCATCAATGCGACATCGACCAGCCTGTGCGCGTAACCCATCTCGTTGTCGTACCAGACATAGACCTTCACCTGCGTGCCGTTCACCACCATGGTCGATGGCGCATCGACGATGCCCGATCGGGTGTCGTTGGTGTAGTCGGCCGAGACCAGCGGGCGTTCCTCGTAACCCAGGATGCCTCTGAGTGGACCGTCCGCTGCCGTTTTGAAGAGTGCGTTGACTTCTTTGGCTGTGGTCGCGCGTTCGACCTCGAAGACGCAATCGGTGAGCGATGCGTTCAGCAGCGGCACGCGCACGGCATGGCCGTTCAGCTTACCCGTGAGTTCGGGGTAGATCAGCGTGATCGCAGTGGCGCTGCCGGTTGTCGTGGGGATCAGTGAATTGAGCGCGGAGCGTGCCCGACGCAGATCTTTTGCCGGACGGTCCACGAGGGTCTGGGTGTTGGTGACGTCGTGGATTGTGGTGATGGAGCCATGGCGGATGCCTATTGCCTCGTGAATGACCTTCACGACAGGCGCCAGGCAGTTTGTCGTGCAGCTTGCCGCTGTGACGATCCGGTGTTGCGCGGGATCGTAGATGTCATGATTGATGCCATAGACGATATTGGCCGTGTCGCCGTCCTTCACGGGTGCAGAGACCACGACCTTCTTCACACCCGCGGCGAAATAGGGCGCCAGTGCCTGCTCGCTCTTGAAGACGCCGGTGCAGTCGATCACGACATCGACGCCGTCAAGTGGCAGGCCGGTGATCTCGGTCCCGTCGTGGACGGGCAGGCGGGTGCCGTCGATGGTGACCGAGGAGTCGTCATGGGAAATGTCGGCCGCCCAACGGCCGTGTACGGAATCGAACTCCAGCAGATGGCCATGCATCGCGGGATCACCAACGGCGTCGTTGATCCAGGCAAGGTTTGCACCGCGTTCCAGCAGTGGGCGCAGCGCCAGTTTGCCTATACGGCCAAGGCCATTGAGCGCGTAGGTGGTCATGACGCCGTTTCCATGGAGGGTTCTAGAGTGAACGTGTGAATCCGCTCTATTTCATAGAGTTAGAGCAACTTCACCTGATCAGATTGGATCCCTTCGCGGCCCATTCTGATCAGGATCTGCTCTGGATGCTCGCCATCAGACAAGATCGCGATCGATTTCCTTAATCCAGTTTCGTGACGAAATCATTGCATCACCATGCCATGCATCGACGCTGACCTCATGGATGAAGTGCGTTGCCGTGCTCCACTGGCGGCAGTTCATGGCGACACGGATTTCCCAGTCTCCGCGTTTCATGCCGATGGTCTGGTCATACTGTATGCTGGCACAAAGTGGATCGTCGTCATGAATCGCCATGCGCCGTTCCATGGTGTGGGAAAGTTCCGTGCCGATGGGGTCGATGCGATAGGTCCCCTCGATACCGAAAAACCCACCTTCACCGGTCATCAGACTGGTGACCTCGCCGGTGACCTTGTCGCGGCTCATGGTGCGATGGAAGCTCCCCGGTGCAACCGATGTTACCGGCACATCCGGCGCTGTTTCCGGTTCGGCAAAGGCCGGTAGATCAGCGTCTTGCGGGCGTGGCTCGCGCACCGGCAAAACAAGGGCCGCCGTTCCCGTGGTCAGGTTAAGCGTTGCCGCTTCAGGCGAGGGCCAGACCAGCGGCCAGTAGCAGGTCGAAAGCCCAAGGCGCAGACGATGGCCGGCCGGGAAGGCCTGGGCAATGTCATTGAGTTGCACACGGACATTGTAGCGCTGGCCTGGTTCGAGTGGTTCCGGGTTCTCGTGGCTGTCGCGATGCGTGAGGTTGAGCACGCCATAGGTCACCAGCGTCGAAGCACCATCGGGCGCGACATCGCACAGGCGTGCGGCGAGTTGGGCGACCGGTTTGTCGCTGGCAAGTTCCAGTTCGATGACCGGGGCACCGAGCAGTTCCAGACGTTCGGTAAGTGGCACGGTCTCAAAGCACAGGCTGCGGCCGTCCTCGGAGCTCTGGTCCAGGGCAAGTTCTCCGGCCAGGCCGAAGCTGGACCATTCCTCGCCGTCCATGCCGGTGGAGGCAGGCGAGCGGAAGACGCGTCTGCCGGGTTCTCCCGGCGTGTCCTGCAGGGTGTTGTCGCCATGAAGATGGAGTGTCTTGTGTTGGATATCTGACGAAGGCCACGGGTCTTCGGAGACCCATCGGCCGGGCCGTTCGGCATAATTGACAGCGGGTGCCACGCTCTCCTGCATCCAGACGCGATAGACCGGCTCGTGGTCGATGCCGGTGTCGCGGTCTTTCAGCCACCGATCCCACCAGCGCAAGGCATCCTGAAGGAACCCGATGGCCGGGCCCGGCGTGCCGTCATGGGGATAGACATGCGCCCAGGGGCCGACCACGCCACGGCGCGGTCCCTTCAGGCCTGCCATGAGGCGTGAAATAACGTTGGAGTACCCATCCGACCATCCGGTGATGGCATAAACCGGCACCTGGATCGCATCGTAGTTCTCGCAGACCGAACCGTGCTCCCAATAGACATCACGCCGCTGGTGTTCCAGCCAGGTCAGCGCCCAGGGTTCGTCTGCTGCAAGGCGTTCCTTCCACATATCGAGCCAACACTCACCCACAATCAGGGGGTCAGGGGGACGGGTGTTGAAAGTCAGCATGGTCGCCGACCATGTCAGATTCTCGTTGAGCAGGCAGCCACCCATGAAATGAATGTCGTCGGCATAACGGTCATCAGTGGCTGCAACCGCGATGATCGCCTTCAAGGCCGGGGGCTGCAGGGACGCGACCTGGAGCGAATTGAAGCCGCCCCAGGATTTCCCCATCATCCCGACCTTGCCGTCACACCAGGGTTGTTCGGCGATCCAGGCTATGACCTCGAGTGCATCGCTGAGTTCGGGTTCAGCAAGATATTCGTCGCGAAGAATACCATCGGATTCGCCAGAGCCGCGGATATCGACGCGCAGGCAGGCATAGCCGTGGCCCGCGAAATAGCGGTGCATGGGTTCGTCCCGGTTCCGTGTGAGGTCGCGCTTGCGATAGGGGATGTATTCCAGAATGGCCGGAACGGGGTGGGTTTCAGCGTCGTCGGGCATCCAGATGCGCGCCGAGAGGCGCGTGCCGTCGGCCATCGTGATC
>JABIUG010000432.1 GCA_018700655.1 Rhodospirillaceae bacterium
CCGACCTCTTTAGAAGCGGCTACGGAGAGGTGGCCGAGTGGCTGAAGGCGCTCCCCTGCTAAGGGAGTATGGGCTAATCCCCCATCGAGGGTTCGAATCCCTTCCTCTCCGCCACCCACACCAGTCTCTGTCAGCAAACTGCTTTTTTCCCTGTTTTCTCCCGATTTTCCGGGGGTTTGGACTGTGGCATTTTCCAGAGAGACGATCGTTGTGTCGTTGTTCAGGGCGATTTTCCAGGGTCGTCTCCGGAGGCACCATCACGCGCTTCGGTTAGGGAAAAATTCCCTGCTAACAGGGAATTAACAGGGAAAATTCCAGGAATCTGAGCTATCTGACCAAACTGCCCTGTAAATCCGGACGTTATTTCAATGCGTTACAGGCGATTTCCCTGCGCAAATTAACAGGGAACTTTTTCGTAATTATCAGGGAACTTTTCTGCAGAAACAGGGAAGTGCAGATGGGGATCAGGGATGACCTGAACTTACCTCAAAGCCGTACAACTTGGCCTGCCCATCCCATTCGAGTGGAATAGGTTTGCGGACGATCCTTTCGAGGGTGAGGTCTGATGGCTGGCGACCTTCAAAGATCGCTTTCTGGATCGCGGGTGAAAGAAAGGCGAGCTGGGCCCGGGTGCGAACATAGGATTCTGAATGACCGGTAGGCGTTCAGACCCTGTTCATCGAACCGGGAAGCCCCTAGGAGAATGGCTACAACGAGAGCTTCGACGGCAAGCTGCGTGACGAGCTTCTCAACGGCGAGATCTTCACCACGTTGTACGAAGCCCAGGTGCTGATCGAACGCTGGCGGCGACCGGTTCGTCTGCGTCAGCAGTCTCAGCGTTGTCTCGCCCATTCAGTTGGGCCTGCGTGCGCTGACGCGCGGCGCCAGGTTCGCCTGGATCGACGCACATGCCACGCTCGACGAAATCGTGGCCCTGCTGGAGCGCGAGAAAGCGACCCAGCTCCATTGCGGCATCGCCCTCTTGCGTCTGCTTGTGCAGCACCCGCGGGCACGCCAGGCCTTTGGGTCGCTGGTTGGCATTCGAACGATCGGCGATATCGTGGAGTGGCGTGATCTCCATGCCCTGTTCAAGCAGTTTCCGGGTGATGCCGTGATCTATTGTGGTTACGGCTCGACCGAAGCGCCCCAGTCGGCCGGCTGGTTCGCGACGCGTGATCTTCTGGAGGACGATGGCCGCATTCCGCCGGGTTATCCGACACCGGGGTCCGAACTCTGGATCGACCGGTCCGCAGCCGGGCAGGGCGATGACGGTATCGTCGGCGAACTGGTGGCTGGCGGGGAGCGTTTGTCAGCTGGTTACTGGAACGACCCCAGAGCGACTGCCGCCGCCTTCGCCACCCATCCCGATGACACGAGCCAGCGCATCTATCGCACCGGTGATCTGGTCAGGCTTGCCCCGGACGGGCTGGTGTTTTTCCTGGGCCGCGTCGACAACCAGGTCAAGCTGCATGGCTGGCGCATCGAGCTCGAAGAGATCGAGGCCGCTGCCCGCGATACACCACATGTCGTGCAGGCAGGCGTCGCACCACGCCGCGACGACAGCGGCAAGGTCGAGGCCCTGGTGTTGTATGTCGCCGGTGCCCGTGACGCAGAGGCGCCGGACAAGACACGTGTCGCGCGCCATCTGGGCCAGGTTCTACCGTCCTACATGCGCCCCGCGCATATCCACGTTGTCGAAACCCTGGCGCAAACGGCAAGCGGCAAGGTCGACCGCCCGCGGCTCCAGGAGATCGACGCGCAACGCCGCGACCGCGAAACAAAAACGCCGGTATCCGGTGTCTGGGACGATCCACTGGCTGCAAGGATCGCCGCCATCATCTCGCGCGAAGCCCGCGTCCGAGACTTCTCGCGCGAGAACACGTTCACCGATCTGGGTGGCGATTCCCTCGAAGCACTTCAGACCGCGCTGTCGATCGAAAAAACCTTCGGCGTCGCGCTCGATCCCACGGTGTTGCTCGAGGACCGTTGCCTGGGCGAGATCGTCGACGACCTCACGGCGTCCGTGCGGGATGTGGTTGCAGAGGATACGTATTCTTCCTAGCTCGTTCGAAAGTTACCGCGTCAGGAAGCTGCTCGCTGCTCCACGTCCATGACACTGAGTTCGCGCATGCGGCCGATCATTTCAGCGCGTTGATCGGCGCTGAGCGGCAACATCGGCAGGCGCGGGTTGCCGCAATCGATGCCCAGGCGTTCGGTGATGCCGGCCTTGAGCGCTTCGATGAAGCCGAACTCCATCATTGACTGGGCGACCAGGGTGGCCCGCTGCTGAGCTGCGGTCGCCCCGGCGAGATCGCTGGCCTGCCAAGCCTTCCAGATATCGACCCACAGCTCGGGCACGACGGCCAGGGGACCATCGACGCAACCACAGGCGCCGATCGTGAGGCCGGGCAGCATCAGGACGCTGTTGCCGATGAAACAGGCGAGATCGAGGTCGGCGAACTCGCGAATATGCTCGACCACGGGGCCGGAATGCTTGAGGCCGGCCAGGGTCGGCACGGCATCCCTTATCCTGCGCGCCAGTGCAGGCGTGATCTCGACATTGGTCGATTGGGGCAGGTTGTAGAGCATGAGCGGCAAGTCGGTCGCGGCACCGACCGCGCGATAGTGCTCGATGATCGCTTCGTCAGTCACTTCATAGAAAAACGGCGGCACGCAGCACAGGGCCTGAACGCCTGCCTTGGCTGCATTCTCGGCCATTGCCACGGCCCGGCGCGTGGTCGATGCGCCGATATGCATGATGTTGGTGACGCGGCCTGCGCCCTGTTCGGCGGCAGCCTTGGCGATCTGCAGGTTCTCCTCATCATCGAGCATGACACTTTCGCCCGAGCCTCCGCCGATCCAGAAGCCGTGGACACCGGCCTGGATGTTGTATTCCAGCATGTCGCGGAAGGCGCGTTCGTTGAATGCCCCATCCCTGGTGAACGGTGTAACGACGGCGGGTACGACGCCACTCAGATTGGTCATGATTCTATTCCCCTGGACTCTGCGGATGTTGTCTGGGTGCCAGTCTGCAATGAATCCGCGGGGGAACCGAGCATTTTGCCCCGATGCCGTCATATCGGCCGCATCGGGGCATGGCCTGTTTGACATGGCCGGGCCTGTCCCCGAGGCTTTGCCTTCATGCTGAAGGGGAGGTTTGTGATGGCCGTTGAACGGGACATCTTCTGGGAGATCGACGAACTGCCCAAGCCGACACAGGATCTGGAACGGCTCACCGCTGATATGGATGCCTGGGGCTACTGCATGGTCGCCGATGCCCTGCCGCCGGAGACGATCGCGGCGGTTCGCGAACGCCTTGAGGAGCAGGCCGAAGCCGAACACCAGCGCGGTTATCACCGGCGCAGGGATCACGTCAATGCAGCCGGCAGCGAGAACCAGTGGATTCTGATGCTGATCAACAAGGGCAGGGAATTCCATGCCACCCTGCATCTCCCGCTGGTCACGGCCGTGCTTGAGCATGTCCTGGGCCCTGATCATATTTTGAGCGAAAGCTCGGCCCACCTGACGCGGCCCGATAATCCCGCCATGGCGCTCCACACCGATCAGTGGTGGATGCCGCCGCCGGTGATGCCAGGCGAAGCCTACCGGCCGGCTGGCGAGATCACCCGCGAGGACGCGATCCAGGGCCCGCTATGTCGTGCGACCCATCCGATTGCCGCGCCGATGGTGGTCCAGACCATGCTGATGGTGTCCGACTTCACCGAGGCAAACGGTGCGACACGCCTGGTGCCCGGCAGTCACATGACAGGCAAGCAGCCCGATCAGTCCGTGCCACATATCGTGCCCAGCATCGCCGCCGAAGGGCCGGCCGGAACGATGGTGATGTGGGAGGGGCGGACCTGGCATTCAGCGGGGCCAAACACATCCAACGGGATGCGTCTTGGCATGCCGACCCTTTACGCCGCACCGCAGATGCGCACGCTGATGAACTTCACCCTTGGCACCAAACCCGAGGTGCTCGCCGATGCAACGCCGGAGTTGCGGCAACTGCTCGGCTTCAAGGTCTGGAGCGGTTACGGCGAAACCGGCGAGCTGGGCAATGAGTGGGCCGAACCCGGGACGGAAACCACCGGGCGGCTTGAACTCTGAGTGGGTTCGTACTGGACACACCTTCCTGGAAGGCAATAACGCATTATTCGATCTGCCGTTGGGCTTGAGAGCATCGTGCTGCATTGGCGCGTTTGATTACCAACGGGTCACGTTAACTGGAGAAAGAGATGACAGGAGTTGCAGGGAAGGTCGCGCTGGTGACGGGGTGCGGCAGCGCCGGCGGAATCGGGTTTGCGACAGCGCGGCTGTTGCACGCGGCTGGAGCAAAGGTGGCGATCACCTCGACGACCGACCGGATCGAGGAACGCCTGGCCGAGCTTGGCGGTGGCGCAGGCGAGACCTTCGCGACTCCGGCCGATCTGACGGATGCAGCACAGGTCACAGCTCTGGTCGATGGCACCAGCGCGGCGCTGGGCCCGATCGACATTCTGGTGAACAACGCCGGCATGGTTCAGGTCGGGCGTGACGAACCTTCGCAGCCGCTCCACGAGACAAGCGAAGAGGGCTGGCACTACGGCATCGATATCAACCTCACGAGCTGTTTCCTGGTCACCCGCGCGGTGCTGCCTGGCATGATGGAGCGCGGTTATGGTCGCATCGTCCAGATGTCGTCGGTGACCGGGCCGCTGGTCGGTATCCACGGCAGCGCGGTCTATGGTGCGTCCAAAGCCGGCATGCTGGGCATGGCCCGCTCGCTGGCGATCGAGGCCGGGCCGTTCAACGTGACGGTGAATTGCATTGGTCCCGGCTGGATCGAGACGGCATCGAGCGGCGAGGACGAGATCATCGCTGGGCGTTACACCCCGGCAGGGCGCGCCGGAACACCCGATGAGATCGGCCATGTCGCCGTGTTCCTGTCGAGCGAGGAAGCAAGTTACATCACCGGCCAGCTCATCGTCGTCGATGGCGGCAACACACTTCAGGAACACAAGGTGGCATTCGACCGCGGCCAATAGCACACTGCCGGGGCCAACTCAGCCTGGCGGGTTGCCGTCCCAGGTTTCGAAGGCGGCGGGGAAGGTTTCTTCGATCGCGACGTTGTCGGGCCAGTAGTCTTCGAAACGCGACCATGCGTGATCGGTCGATGCACGAACATCGTTGAGCAGTTCTTCCTCGTCCCAGACGGTGAGGCGGCCGTCTTCGACCAGCATGTTGCCCTGGACCATGACGTGTTTGACGACCTCGCCGTCGCAGCACTGGATCAGCGCTTTGATCGGGTCGAGGAAGGGGCCGATGCGCATTCTGGCGAAGTCGCAGATCACGATATCGGCCGCGCTGCCTGCTTCCAGCCGGCCCAGATCAGGACGCTGAAGGCCTCTGGCGCCGCCAAGGGTCGCGGCATTGAAGATGTCGCCGGTGCGAGCGTTTTCATGGTCCCGGTCGGCGATTTTTCCCATGAGCGAGGCGTATTTCATCTCGCCCAGCATGTCCTGGGGGTAGCTGTCGGTGCCCATCGCCATGGGGACGCCGGCATCGAGATAACGCTGGAAGGATTCCAGGTGCAGGCCGCGGCGCGCAAAGACAAGCGGGCAATGCGCGATGGTTGCGCTGGTCTCGGCCAGCTTGGCGAGATCATCGCCATAGGGGAAAGCGATCTGGCTGTGGCCGCCGGTATAGAGGCCGTGACCAAGCACAACCTCGGGCCCCAGAAATCCGAGTTCATAAAGCATCGAGACCGGTGTGAGCCCGTTCTCGCGGATCGAATCATGGGTTTCCAGCACCGACTCCGCGCAATGGGTCGTGATCCGGCTCCGAGAGCTTTTGCGGCTTCCTTGGTGCGGCGCAGCAGGTCGTGGGTCGCGGTGTGGTATTCCAGCGGCACCAGAATGCCGCGGATTCGCCCGTCGAAGGCACCGTCATAATTCTCGATGAACGTCACCGCCTTTTCCAGTCCGCGCAGGCCGGCTTCCTCGTCCCAGTGCATGCGATGGCGACCGCCCTGGTCGAAATAGTGCCGGGCCGAGGCAAAGCCGGGCGAGGTGTAGAGCCGGATGCCCAGTTCTCCGGCCAGTTCGACCATCGGCCCCATGCCGCCGTCTTCGGCGCCGCCGCCCAGTTCGCCGCCCATGTCGACCACGGTCGTGGCGCCGCATTTCAGGAGCGAGGCGAGACTGAAGCGGATCCCGGCCTCGGGCCGCTCGCGATCATGGATGGTCGGGCCGTTGATCCCCTTGGATGTGCAGTAATTCATGAAGCCGGAACGAAAGAGATCGCGTCTGCCGCCGTCGAACACCATGCGGTCGCCGGCATGGGCACCGACATGGCTATGGACGTTGACCAGACCCGGCATGACGAGGTCGTTGCTGGCATCGATCTCGTGATCGACCAGGCCGTCCCAATCAGCACCGACATAGGCGACTTCGGTGCCGCGAACGATCACGATGCCGTTGCGGATGATGCGGTGGCGCGACCCGTCAAAGGCAACAACCCAGCCTCCGCGAATCCGTGTTGTGGCCTCTTGCGACATCAAGCTCTCCTGTGTGTTCTGGAAGGGGAGGCTAGCAGCGACCTTCGCGGCGTCCAGCGGCGACGGCCACGACAGGTTCTCTTGCTTCGTCCTTCATGCTTTTGTTGGCCAAATCTACTCTGGAAGAACAGCAGACATGCACCCCAATCCGGCCTATCGACAGACACCACATGAGAAAAACCTGGAGTTCATCAGGGAGCGCAGTTTCGGCGTGCTTGCGGTCAATGGCGATCCGTCGCCGCTGATCAGCCACATTCCTTTCCAATTTTCGCAAGATGGTTCCTATCTGGAAGCACATCTGGTGCGTTCAAACCCGATCGTGGCGTTGCTGGAAAAGCCCCGGGAAGCGGTGTTTGCCGTGTCGGGCTGTGATGCCTATGTCTCGCCGGACTGGTACGGAGTTGAAAACCAGGTCCCGACCTGGAACTACGTCGCGGCCCATGTGCGCGGAACCCTGCGGCTGTTGGACAAGGCTGAACTGCGCGGCGTGCTCGACCGGCTCTCCGAAAACATGGAGAACCGGCTGCTTCCAAAGACCCCATGGACCCTCGACAAGGTTGAGCCCGCGACCTTCAAGGCGCTCAGCCTGCAGATCGTGCCCATTGCCATGGACGTCAGCGACATTCAGGCAACCTGGAAACTCTCGCAAAACAAGACGCCCGATGCCGTCGCTGGTGCTGCCGGGGGTATCGCGCAGGCAGGAGGGATCGGCATGGAGGCGGACGAGGTCGCCGGGCTGATGGCCGGTGAAGTTTAGCTACCGGTGATCTGCAGCAACTTTTCCAGCCAGGCGCGGCGTTTGGCGCTGGGTTGTGCCAGGCGCCGCTTGAGACCGGCGAAGCCTGCATCGGCTTCCAGTGCCGCCTCGACCCCGACGCAACAGCTGCTGTTATGCCGTGCTGCGGCCATTTTCTCCTGGATGAAGACGACCTGACCGATGTCGCGTCTGTCTTTCGCGGGGGCATGATCACGCTTGGGCATGGTTTCTCTCGTTTTGTCGGCCTTCAATCTAGCGGTATCGCCACTGGACCGTCGAGCCGTCCGCCTTTATCATTGGGTGATCAAACAGGGCGGTTGCACGTCGTCTGTTGCGTGAAAGAGCTACGGGGAGTTGTTCCATAGAGAACAGTTTGGAAGTGCGGCAAATGGCCGGTTCACTGGGCGCCGAAATTTCCGGTGTGGATCTTTCGAAGAGCCTCTCGAACGAGGTCTTTGCCGGAATACACCAGGCTTTCCTTGACCATCTCGTCATCTACTTCCGTGATCAGAACCTGACCCCGGCACAGCATCGCGACTTTGCGCTGCGCTTCTTCAAGCTGGAAGAGCACCCCTATGTCGAAGGGATAGCCGAAGTCCCCGAGATCACCGAGATCGTGAAGGAACCCGAGGAACACCGGAACTGGGGTGGGCCCTGGCACGCCGATGTGACCTTCAAGGAAGAACCCTCGATCGGCGCGGCGCTTTATGCCCGTGACGTGCCCCCGTATGGCGGCGATACCGGCTTTGCCAACATGTACCTTGCCTGGGAGACCCTCTCGGACGGTATGAAAGCGCTGATCGATGGCCTCGAGGCCTTCCACGACTCAAGCGGCTATGATTATTCCACGGCATTTCGTGGCATGCGCGGCAAAGCGGCTGCAGGCGACCGGGCGTTGCATCCGGTCGTGCGCACCCACCCTGAGACCGGGCGCAAGGCGCTCTTCGTCAGCCGGGCCTATACCACCCATTTCAAGGACATGACGCCGGCTGAAAGCAAGCCGTTGCTGGAGTATCTGTTCGATCATGCCTCACGGATCGAACACACAACGCGCATCCGCTGGGAGAAAGGTTCATTGGCGGTTTGGGACAACCGGGAGACGATGCATTGCGCGATCGATGACGATTTCGCGGCGCGCAATGGCGGCAACGGTTTCCGCCGTGTCTTGCATCGTGCGACCTTCGCCGGTCAGAAACCGATGTAGCTGCGTTGATGTAATTGCGCTCAGGCCTGCTTGGTGTTCTGCCAGGTATCGAGCGATGAGCGCGCTGCGTTGTAGTCGATGGCATAGCTGTCGGCGGTCTTTGCCGTGAGTTCCACGACGTAGCCGTTGGGATCGCGGAAATAGATCGAATGGATGAAGCCATGGTCGGCGATGCCGCGGGTCTCGAACCCTGAGCATTTGCCGCGGGCAAACATGTCTTTGAGCGTATCCATGTCGACTTCCAGGGCGATGTGGAGGTCGAAATCATGTTGCTCCTTGAAGTCGAAATAGCTTCCCGGGGTCTCGAAGAACGCCATGAACGACCCATCGCCCATCTCGTAGAAGCTGTGCAGCACACCGGTGTCGCGCCCGGTCATGGTTTGTTTGATCTCGAAGGCGTTGGCCAGGCGCAGGCCGAGGAAATCCTCGTAGAACGCGCGTGTCTCTTCGGAGTCACGGCAACGGTATGCAGCATGATGCAGTCCGCGAATGGCGATATCACCCATGGTCAGGCTCCAGTTTGTCTGTGCCCTCGATATCGGGAGCCCGACATGGAATGTCCAGAGGGCCAGCCGTCACGAGCGATGATAGTTGTCTTCGAGGCGAATGATGTCGTCTTCGCCCAGGTAGTCGCCACACTGCACCTCGACCATAAGCAGGGGTTCTGCCTCGCAGTTTTCCAGGCGGTGGATGGAACCCACCGGGACATAGGTCGATTGGTTGGCTTCGAGCTCGAAGATGCGCTCGTCAATCGTGACCCGGGCCCGGCCGCTGACGATGATCCAGTGTTCCGAACGGTGGGCGTGTTTTTGCAGTGAGAGCCGTTCGCCGGGTTTCACCATGATGCGTTTGACCTGAAATCCTGGTGCAGCGTCGATGCCTTCGTAATAGCCCCAGGGGCGATAAACCCGGACATGACTGTCATGTTCGCTGCGCCCGGCGGCCGCGACCTTTTCGGCGAGAAGCTTGATGTCCTGCGCCCGCGTACGCGGCGCAACCATAACGCTGTCCTTGGTTGCAACCACGACATGATCGGTCAGGCCAAGCGTGGCCACCAGGCGACCGTCGCTGCGTATATAGCTGCCGCTTGTATCGACCGTGATGACATCGCCGACACGGGCGTTGCCGTGTTCGTCATGTTCGCTGTGACGCCACATCTCTTCCCAGGAACCAACGTCGCTCCAGTCGCTCGCCAGCCTTGCCACCGCCGCGCGTTTGGTTTTCTCCATGACCGCAAAATCGATCGAGATTGACGGTGCGGCGGCAAAGCTCTCTGCATCCAGGCGTACGAAATCGAGATCCCGCATTGCCGTGTCGACTGATGCCGTGGCGGCGCCCAGAACAGCGGGCGCCAGAAGAGCAAGTTCGTCGAGATAGGCTCCGGCCTTGAAAACGAAGATGCTGGCGTTCCAAAGA
>JABIUG010000052.1 GCA_018700655.1 Rhodospirillaceae bacterium
CGGCCAACTGCCTCAAGAACGACAACATCGTCTACATCGGCGATCTGGTGCAGAAGACCGAAGCCGAGATGCTGCGTACGCCGAACTTCGGCCGCAAGTCGCTCAATGAGATCAAGGATGTTCTGTCGCAGATGGGCCTGCATCTGGGCATGAAGATTCTGAACTGGCCGCCCGAGAACATCGAAGATCTGGCACGTCGCCTGGAAGATCCGTTTAACTGAGGACGCGTAGGGCGCCCGTTATGACGGCGCGCCCGACCACAAGAGAGAGACTGTCATGCGACATCGTTATGCCGGCCGAAAGCTGAACCGCACAAGTTCACACCGCAAGGCCATGTTCAAGAACATGGCTGCGGCGCTGATCAAGCACGAGCAGATCAAGACGACCCTGCCCAAGGCCAAGGAAATTGCGCCTTACGTCGAAAAGCTCGTGACCCTGGGCAAGCGCGGTGATCTGCATGCCCGCCGTCAGGCCTTCGCGCATCTGCGCGACAACGCCATGGTCGACAAGCTCTTCTCTACCTTGGCCGATCGTTATACCGATCGCGCCGGCGGTTACACCCGCATCATGAAGGCCGGACACCGTTATGGTGACGCCGCCGACATGGCGATCATCGAGTTCGTCGATCGTGACGAGGACGCCAAGGGGCAGGATTCGGGTCCGGTGTTCGATGAAGATGGTAATGTCGAGGAACAGGCTGCAGCCTGACCGAAGCAGAGCAACGTTGCAAAAGGGCGGCCTACGGGTCGCCCTTTGTCGTTTGAGAGAGAGTGTCATCCCGGCCGCTGCAGCCTTGGTGCATTGCACCGCGCCTTAGTTGAACATATTGATGGTGGCCATGAACACGCTCTTTGAATCCCAGGCGCCGCGGCCTCTTGCCGACAGGCTGCGTCCCGCGCGGCTGGAGGAGGTGGTCGGCCAGGATCATCTTCTGGGCGTTGCCGGGCCGATCGGGCGCATGGTGGCGCAGGGTCGGATGGCCTCGATGATCCTGTGGGGCCCGCCGGGTGCAGGCAAGACGACGATTGCACGCCTTCTGGCCGAAAAGACCGACCTGGTGTTCGAACCGGTCTCTGCGGTGTTTGCCGGCGTGGCCGACCTGCGCAAGATCTTCGAGCGTGCCCGTGCCAGGCGCAAGGACGGTCTCGGTACCCTGCTTTTTGTCGATGAAATCCACCGCTTCAACAAGGCCCAGCAGGACGCCCTGTTGCCCTTCGTCGAGGACGGCACGGTCGTTCTGGTTGGCGCAACCACCGAGAACCCTTCTTTCGAGGTCAATGCGGCACTGACATCACGTTGTCAGGTCATGGTTTTGAACCGTCTTTCGGATGACGCGCTCGATGAGCTTCTGGGCCGGGCCGAGGCGCTGCAGGGCAGGGCGCTGCCCCTTGATGACGACGCCCGCGTTGCGCTCACCGGAATGGCCGACGGGGATGGCCGGTTCCTGCTCAATATCACTGAAGAGCTTCTTGCGCTGGAAGCGCCCGAGCCACTCAACCGGGAACGGCTTGCCGAGGTCGTGCAGCGACGCGTGCCGGTCTATGACAAGGCCGACGAGGGCCACTACAATCTGATCAGCGCGCTCCACAAGTCGGTCCGGGGCTCGGACCCCGATGCGTCGCTCTATTGGCTGGCGCGTATGTTTGCCGCCGGCGAGGACCCGCTCTTTGTCGCCCGTTGCGTGGTGAGGATGGCGATCGAGGATATCGGCATGGCCGACCCCGGCGCCCTGACCCAGGCGATTGCCGCCAAGGATACCTATGACTTCCTCGGCACACCCGAGGGCGAATTGGCGATTGCCCAGGCGGTCGTCTATTGCGCCACCGCACCCAAATCGAATGCCGCCTACAAGGCATTTGGAGCGGCCATGAGGAGCGCCAAGGAAAGCGGCAGCCTGACACCCCCGAAGATCATCCTGAACGCGCCCACGCGCATGATGAAGGACATGGGCTTTGGCGCCGGGTACGATTATGACCACGACGCGCCCGGTGCGTTTTCCGGCCAGAACTACTTCCCCGATGAATTGCCGCGCGAACGCTTCTACAAACCCGTCGAACGCGGTTTTGAGCGCGAGATCACCAAACGCCTGGACTACTGGGCCAAGCTGCGCGAGAAGCGCGGCGGTGAGGACTGATCGATGCTGAAAATGCTGATTTTTGTCGCCATGGGCGGCGCCGTGGGTGCTGTGGGGCGTTATCTGACCGTGGCTGGTGTCGGGGCAGTGATGGGCCACGGCTTTCCCTATGGCACGCTGGTGGTCAACATCCTGGGTTCGTTCATTCTGGGCGTGCTGGTCGAGACAATGGCATTGAAATTTTCGGTTTCCCAGGAAGTCCGCGCGCTGCTGGTCGTGGGTATGCTGGGTGCCTTCACGACCTTTTCGACCTTTTCGCTCGATGTTGTCGTCCAGCTGGAGCGCGGTCACCTGATCCCGGCGGCGATCTACATCATCACGTCGGTAACGTTTTCAGTGCTGGCGCTATTTGCAGGGTTGCGCCTCATGCGCATGGTGCTGACATGAGCGGCGTGCAGACACTGACGATCGCGGCCGGTGATGCCGATATGCGGCTCGACAGGTGGTTCCATCGCGAGTTTCCCCACATCGGCTACGGCCGGCTCTCAAAACTGTTGCGCACCGGGCAGATCAGGCTGGATGGCAAACGCTGCAAGGCTGGGGACCGGATTACCGAGGGGCAGGCGGTGCGTCTGCCGCCGCTGCCTGATGCTGGCGCCGTCGTCGAGGTGCCACGCAAGGGTTGGATGCCATCGGAGGCTGATCTCGATGCCCTGGCCGAATGTGTCATCCACATGGATGAGTCCATCCTGGTGATCGACAAACCCGGTGGCCTGGCGGTGCAGGGCGGCACGGGCACGGAACGTCATGTCGATGTCATGCTCGACGGGTTGCGCTTTGACGGCACGGAGCGGCCGCGACTGGTCCACCGGCTCGACCGCGATACCAGCGGTGTCCTGGTGCTGGCGCGCACGGTGCAGGCGGCAAGGGCGCTGCAGAAGAGCTTCAAGGGTCACGACACGACCAAGACCTATTGGGCCCTGGTGGCGGGAGTTCCCGAACGTGCCGAGGGCCTGATCGTGTTGCCGCTGCTCAAGAAAGGCGGGCCGGGCGGCGAGCGTGTCCAGGTCGACCACGAAGAAGGCCAGAAGGCCGAAACCATGCTGCGCCTGATCGACAAGGTGGGTGACAAGGTGGCTTGGCTGGAACTGCAGCCGCTGACCGGGCGCACGCACCAGTTGCGCGCCCATTGCCAGGCGCTGGGGACACCGATCCTGTGCGAC
>JABIUG010000433.1 GCA_018700655.1 Rhodospirillaceae bacterium
CATCGCCATGGGACGTCACGATCTCGCGAATCAGATCGGCCGTCAGGGGAGTGGGCACGGTCTTATACATCTCGTCGGGGACTTCAGACGGCGCATAGGTAACCATCTTGGTGCCGTCGATCGAGGCTGCCGCGACACGGCCGGGATGAAAGACCTGGCCGATGACCTTCACACCATAGTCGCGGCCTTTCTGGCTCAGGCGTTTCAGGCCGGGCAGACAGTCATCGTTCGACGCCCATGCACGTCCCAGCGGCATATAGGTCGGGTGGACACAATGGACCTCGGTCATGATCATGCCGACGCCGCCCTTCATGCGGGCTTCATGATAGGCGATCATGGCATCGCCGATCCGGCCGCCTTCCGAAAGCGATGTGTTGTGCCCGGGCACAAAGACACGATTCTTGATCTCCTGACCCCGGATCTCGATGGGCGAAAACAGCTGCGGAAACCGGGAATGGCTCAAGACATGGCCTCCACGACCAGCCGGGCGAAATGCTGGTGCGACTGATCCCACCAGCCCGACAGCATCCCGCCGTCGAAGGCCGGCGACTGACGGCCCTTCTGCATCCATTCGATCGCGTCGACATCCTCGCGGTTGAGTTCATCCCACATGTCACAAACGCCCTGCGCCGCTTCGCCATAGGCCGGATCGGTCGCGGCCTCGCCGATCAGGAAGACGTGGAGATGTTCAACCGTGTGGTCGGGTGCGATTGGAAAGACCTGGAAGATCGTGAGCTGGTCCAGCCAGACCTGATAACAGCAACTCGGGAACAGGTGATAACCGGCCTCGAAACGATCTTCGCCCGGCGGCAGGTTCGGATAGTAGGGCAAGCCGACGCCGCGGCCGTCTTCGGGCGCATCGAAATAGAGTTCGGTGTGCAGGAACTTGCCCAACGGTTCGAAGCCGCGCCGGTCGACCATGGGGGCGAAGGCATCGAGTTTCGGATGGATCGTGCCGATGTGGTAGTTGTCGAAGTAGTTCTCAAAGACGAGCTTCCAGTTCGCGCGGAACTCCCATTCGACCGTCTTGTGGAGACGCAGCGCGCCGAGATCATGGTGTGGCAGACGCGCGCCAAGTGGTGCGATGTAGTCCTCGAACGGTTCGGCCTTGCCGTCCAGATTGATGAAGATCGCGCGGAACCACATTGCCATCGGGATCGGCACCAGGCCGGGGCCTTGGCCGCTGAGGTCATGCTTGCCGGCGCCGTCGAAATGCAGCCGTGTCCGAAGTGACCCGTCCAGACCATAAGCCCAAGCATGATACGGGCAGGTCAGCGCGGCCAACCCCTTGCACGGCTTGTCGACCAGGACCGCGCCGCGATGGCGGCAGACATTGTGGAACGCCCTGATCTCACCGTCGCGGCCGTGAACGAGCAAAACCGGCTTGCCGCCGATTGTCGTGGGGAAAGCATCACCCGGCTGGGCGAGTTGGTCGAGACAACCGGCATACATCCATGTCCGGGCAAACAACCGCTCGTTTTCCAGCTTCAGCCATTCCGCATCGGTGTAGCAGGCGTTCGGCAAACAGGTCCCGCCGTCACCGGTGGGACGCGACAGACGCTCGCGAATGTCTGATGTGATGATGTCTTGAAAGCTCACGGCGTCTCTCCTGCATGGTGCAGCATCAGTTCGGCGACCTGGCGTGCGAAAAAATGGGTCCCGGAATCCCAGAACGGTGAAAAAGCACCCCCGTCGAAACCTGGCGACACCCGGCCACGCTGCATGGATTCCAGCGGTCCGATGTCTTCCCGGTTCAGACCGTCCCAGGTGTTCAAAACCGCTTGGCGCGCATCATCGAACTGCCCAGCCATGGCTTCGGGCGCAAACAGCAGGTGGATGGTCTCGCGCGTCGTTCCGGGACCGGTCGGTTCGGCGACAAGGATCGCGATCTGGTCGTACCAGACGTTGATGTTGCAGGTCGGGATCATGGTGAAGAAACGGCCTTCGCGGTGCAGCACGTCCGGCAGGCCCGGCAATGGCGGCAGACCCTTGCCACGGCCTTCCTGCGGCGCGGCGATTTCATGCTCGGTCTTCAGCAGATGATCGGCAATCGGCACCATCGGGTTGCTGGTCTCCAGCGGCGCGAATTCGCACAGCGCCGGATGGATTGCGAACTTGTGGTAAACGTCGATGAAGTTCTCGTGGATGTGCTTCCAGTTGGCTTGGACCTCAAAGGTCAGCGAGCCTCCATAAGCCAGCCTCTGTGGTTCCCAGCCTTCCAGCTGATCGTCGGCAGGCCGCATGTGTTCGGCTAGCGGGCGCGCATTGCCGTCGATGTTGACGAACACCATGCCGCGCCAGCTTTCGCAGCGCACGGCGTGCAGGTTGGCGCGCTCATTGCCATCGGAGGGAACGTCGTGGTTGCCGCCGCCATGAAAATGCGGACGTGTTCGCAGCTTTCCGTCCAGGCCATAGACCCAGGCGTGATACGGACAGGTCAGGGTAGCGAGGTTCCGGCACGGCTCGGTGACAATCACCGCACCGCGATGACGGCAGACATTGTGAAAAGCGGCAAGTTCGCCATCGCGTTGACGAACCAGCACGATCGGACAACCTGCGACCGTGACCGGAAGCGTATCCCCGGGGTCGCGAACCTGGCTCTCGAAGCCGGCCAGCATCCACATCGGCCACATCAGGTGCCGGCGTTCAAGTTCAAGCCATGCGGCGCTGGTATAGGCGATGTTGGGCAGGGCACTGCCCTGCGACACATCCGCACGCAACCGCGCCAGGGCTTCCTCGCCCAGCATTGTGCGAACATCAGGTTGAGGGCCCTGTGCCGCAGCCAAGATTGGATTCTGCGTTGTCGTAATCGTGAAATTATTCTCATAAAATTTCACGACACGCAATGGCGACCTCGGCCGACCACCAGGTTCTTCACGGCGAAATCACCACGTGCTGGAGGCCCAGGCCGCTTTCATAGGCGCGTCGTGCAGCTTCGTTGGCATCGTCGAGGCCAAAGACGATCGGTTCGGTGGCCGAGACATCAAGGGTCCCGGCGGCGACCATATCGAGCATCGCGGCGGCGCCCTCGCGCGGGTACCAAAGCGAACCGATCACGCTTATCTGGCGATACATCAGCTCGCCGTATTCGAGTGCCATGGGGCCGGACAATCCCCCGCCGACAAGAGCAGCGCGTCCTCCGGGGCCCAGTGCAGCGATTGCAGCAAGGCTCGAAGTGGGGTCGGAACCTGTGCCGACGGCATCGAGCAGGACGTCACCGCCGCCACCAGCCGCTTCGGCAACTGCCGCGCTATCGCCATCGCCGCCCGTGAGCACGACCCCCACGACCCTTCCTGGCGATACTGCCTCAAGCTGATCAAGGATCGCGCGACGGCGGCCCAGCGCGACCACCCTGGTCGCACCCATGGCGAGTGCCAGCAGCACGCCCGATGCTCCGACCATGCCGGTCGCTCCGTTGATGATGACCGTCTCGCCCGGTGCAAGGCCGGCATTGAGAAAGCCGCCATAAGCCGTGCCATACCAGCCCATGCGGCAAAGCAGCGCCGGTGAGGCGACATCACCGGCTGCGCCTACAGGGGTCATGCACTCGGCCGGCAGCATCAGCTTTTCGGCCATGTTGCCGTTACCCCAGCGCGCCATGTTGGCGCTGCATCCCGGATCAATGCCGAACGATCCCAGGAAACCACGGTCGGCCACCGTCGCCATGCCGTGGGAACCGTAGAAATGATCGCAATAGACCCGCTCGCCGACGGCCAGCCCGACGACATCATCGGCAACCGCGGTCACGCGCCCGACCGTGTCCATGCCCGGCACAAAAGGAAACGGCGGAAAGATCATGCTTGGGCGTTCCGACATGCGCTGGACCAGGGCCCCGGTGACAAAGCCTGCCTCGACGGCGATCACCGCAGATCCGGTGATGGGTTCGGGATCAGCGATGTTCTCGATGCTGAGCGCCGACGCGCCCTCGTGCCAAACTGCCGCCTTCATGATGTTCTCCCGTCGTTTGCCCCATCAATCTAGCAACCATGCCGCATAAGTCATCACATCATCTGTTTGAAAATTGATTGCCAAAATTTCACGGCCTGCTGTAGATTTGCCATGAACGTCACGACGGAGACCACCATGGCCTTGCCAGCCGCCGAAGCGCTCGGCCTGGATATCGCGGAAATCGACCAGCGGCTGGCCGACAACTACAGTCTGCCCACGCGCTGTTACTGGGATCCCGAAATCTTTGCCTTCGAGCAAGAGGCGATCTTTGCCAAACGCTGGCAGTTCATGTGTCCGATCAACAAGCTCGCCAATCCCGATGATGTCGCCGTGCGCCAGGTCGGCAAGTACCCGATCGTCGTGACGCGTGACCGCAACGGCAAACTGCACGGCTTCCTCAACATCTGCCGCCACCGCGGTTACACCGTGGCCGAACACGACCAGTCGAAGTGCCTGCGGCTGGTCTGCCGCTATCACACGTGGTCCTACAATCTCGATGGATCGCTCGCCAACGCACCCGATGCAGAGGGTGAAGCGGGGTTCGACAAGGAAGCACTCGGCCTCCTGCCCGTCGCAGTCGAGCAATGGGGACCGATGATCATGGTCCATCCCGACCCCGGCGCCCGCTCCTTCCGCGAGACCAATCCCATCCTGATGCAGGCCGCCGAAGAAGCCGGTTTTAAGCCGGATATGTCACGTTACACGCCGGTCAAGGAAATCGAGTACGAGATCGAGACCAACTGGAAGCTTTGGTACGACAACGGCACCGAGTGTTACCACTGCCCCAACATCCACGGCGCATCGTTCGGCGACGCCTTCAACGTCGCGCCCGAAGACACCACGATCCGGCTCGAAGAGAACTTCAGCTCCTACACCTTCAAGGGCAATCCCAACCCCAAGGCGAACGGCCTGTCAGCGGAAAACTACATCTCGTTTCAGGTTTTCCCGGGTCTTGTCGTCGTCCTCCATGACGACATCCTGCACATGACCGCCATGACGCCGCTGGCACCGGGCAAGACCCGCCATTCGACCTTTTACTTCGGCGAAGAGGACGCCGATCCGGCCAGGGTCGAAGGCTGGGTCAAGATCTGGCACGACACCTATTGCGAAGACAACGTCGCCACTGCCATCCAGTACAACAACCTCAAGAGCGCCGGGCAGCCCTACAACCGCTATGTCGCCGGGCGCGAATATGCCGCCCAGCATTTCAATGCGATGATCTGGGTTGACTACAAGGCGGCACTGGCGGCCTAGTCTTCCTTCGAAGGACCCAAACGACTCGCCAAACCGCCTGATGCGGGGCAGACTTGTCTTACTCAACGCACAAGATGCGGTCAAAATTCAGTCGCCGATCAACGGCGAGCTGGGATGTTAACGAAGGAGGATTCTATGGGAGTTTCGTCAAGGAAGTTCCTGGGAACTGTCGCCGGTTTGGCGTTGGCCCTGGGTGTAACCGGAACGGCCGTCGCCGATGTGCCGGAATCGAGCCGACCGATTGTTATTCCGATGAACAACTGGACCGGCGAGACCATCAATGCCGCGGTCGCCGGCCAGATTCTCGAGGATATGGGTTACAACGTCGAATATGTCGCGATCGGTGCCATTGCCATGGCTCAGGGGGTCGCCGATGGCGACGTGACCTATGCGCCAGAGCTTTGGGACAACAACCTTGGTGATCTGTACGCCGACTACATTGTCGAAGGAAAAATCCTCGACCTGGGCGAAGTCGGCATCGATGCCCGTGAAGGCTGGCTCTATCCGGTCCACGTCAAGGAGCTGTGCCCGGGCCTGCCCGATTGGGACGCATTCCTGGGTTGCTCCGAGATCTTCTCGACTGCAGAGACGTTCCCGAATGGCCGTTATCTCGACTATCCCGCCGAGTGGCTGAGCCGCGGCGGCGATCTGGTGCGCCAGGAAGGCCTGCCTTTCGACGTCGTACCGGCCGGGTCCGAAGGGGCGCTGATTGCCGAGCTGAAGTCCTCGGTGGAACGCAAGTCGGCCCTCGTGATGATGTTCTGGGCTCCGCACTGGGCGCTGTTCGAGCATGACTACGAGTGGGTCGAGATGCCCGATGATCTGGTCAATGCGTACAGCCTGCAGAAACCACGTGTGTTCAAGGCCGGTTGGCCCGGGATGGTCGATGAGTGGCCTGTCGCGACGCGCTTTATCCAGAACTTCACGATTGGCAATGCCGATCAGGAGTTGCTCATGGGTATGGTCGACAACGATGGTGCCGACCTGATGGATGCAACCCGTGCGTGGATCGACGAAAACCCCGACAAGTGGCAGCCGATGGTCGATGCCGCCATGGCGGGATCGTGATCACGTTTGCCTAGATTGCAACGGTTCTCGGGGCCGGGTGGCAACACCCGGCCCCGTTTTCTTGCAGACCATTCGCCATCAAGGAGAACACCGCCATGCCCCTCGCCTTCTGGCTGATGACACCGCAGCACATCGCCTGCGAGCTCGCCCATCAGGCCGGTTATGACCTCGTGATCTTCGATCAGGAACACGGCACCTTCACAACAGCCGATATCGAACGCCTGCTCGCATTCTGCCGTGCTCTCGGGCTGGCGGCTTACGTCCGCGTCAACGGCGCCGAGCGGATTGCGATCCAGCAGGCACTTGATCAGGGGGCCGCGGGTGTCATCATCCCGCAGATTCAGAACCTGGACCACGCGCGCGAAGTGACCGCATTCGCGAAATATCCGCCGCTTGGCACCCGGGGCATGGGTTACAGCCGGATTCAGGACTACGGCGGTGCCGACGAAGGTTTCACCGGGCGCGAAAACGAACAGACCCATTGTTACGCCATGATCGAAACGCCGACCGCCCTGCGTGATGCCGAAGCGATTGTCGCACTCGACACCATCGACGGTCTCTTTCTCGGCCCCAGTGATCTCTCGCTGACGCGTGGGCGCGGCCAGAACACCTGGACCGAAGATGACGTGAACGACGCCCGCGCGGTCGCCTCGGCAGCATCCGGTTCCGGAAAGCTTTTCGCCACCACCGGCGCCGAAAATCCCACTGCGCTAGCCCTTGGAAAAGAGGTCGGCGCCGCTTTCATGACAGCCGGTGCCGATATCGGCGCGCTCGACATGGGCTTTCGCCAGCTCCTCGCCATGGCCCGGGGAGAACGCACATGATCGGCAACATACGCCCGCTGACCGGCTACATCGGCGCCGAGATTTCCGGAATTGATCTGCGCACCATGACATCCGGCGAGACCGATGCAATTCGCGAGGCCTAGCTGGAGCACAAGGTACTGTTTTTTCCGCGCCAGGGTCTCTCGCCCGACGAACTGGTCGAAGCAGTCTCAAAATTCAGAGAGATCGATCCGCCCCACGGGGGCCTGGAACGTCACGCCAAAAACCGCAACGTCATGGTTGCCGCGAGCCGCAAGGGCGAAGGCGGCGCCAAATTCAACGATGCCTGGCACACCGATGTCAGCTTCGACCAGAGACCTCCAATGGCCTCCATGCTGCAGGCCGATGTGCTGCCTTCGCTGGGCGGCGACACCCTCTTCATTTCGATGTACGCGGCTTGGGATACCCTCTCGGACGGCCTCAAGGCCCTTGTCGACGGGCTCGAGGCGTTTCACGACGGCGTTTCGAGTTTCATGCCCTATCTGCTCGACCCCGGCACCAGGAACGGGCCCAAGCGCCTGGCGAAGATGAAGGCCGAAATGCCGGGCTGCATTCATCCCGAGACCGGCAAGAAAGCACTCTTCGTCAACCGTGCCTAAACCCAACGCATCATCGGTCTTTCCGAGATTGAAGGCCGCAGATTGCTGGAACTTCTCTTCTAACATTGCGAACAGGAAAACTTCCAGGTCCGCTTGTCCTGGTCGCAGGGTGACATCGCCTTTTGGGACAACCGGTGCACCATGCATTATGCAGCCAAAGACTACGGTCTGGAGGATCGAATCATGTCCCGCGTGACCTTGAAGGGCGAGCGACCACGTGCGGCTTGATCCCTGCGGGCCAACACGGCACGATTGCCAGACACCGTCGATCATGAGGAAGCACTATGGCCGCCACAGCAGAACCCGTCAGCCAGGAATTCAACGAGCACCGCACACGCATTGAGCTGGCTGCGCTCTATCGCCTGTCCCATCACTACGGCTGGACGGATATGATCGACACCCACATCACCGCGCGGGTGCCGGGCACGACCGATCAGTATTTCATCAATCCCTATGGGCTGATGTTCGACGAGATCACGGCTTCATCGCTCCTGAAGGTCGATTTCGACGGCAATGTTCTGGAAGGCGACTATCCGACCAACTCGGCCGGCCACCTGATCCATACCGCGGTGCTGAAAGCCCGGCCTGATCTCAACGTTCTGCTCCACAGCCATACCCGCGCGGGCACTGCCGTTTCGGCGATGGAATGCGGCCTGCTGCCGCTCAGCCAGCAGGGCAACGAGATCATCAATCTGGTGAGTTACCATGATTACCAGCTTGTTGTTGGCGACGCGGAAACCGAATGCGCCGCACTCGCGCGCGACCTGCCGCAGGGCAAACGCCTGATGATCATGCGCAACCATGGCCTGCTGGCCGGTGGGCGCACCATGGCTGAAACCTTTGTCCTTCACATGCGTCTGGAGACGGCATGCAAGATTCAGGTTGATGTCCTGGGTTCGGGCCAGCCCTACGTCACGCCTTCAAAAGAAGCCGTCGAGGAACTGGCCGCCTGGGCGACAGGCGCCGGCGGCTATGAATACGACCACTTCTGGAAGGCTGCGATGCGCCTGGTCGAGCGCAAGCATCCAGGCTTCGACGCCTGAACCCCGATCACCACCAGACGATGTAACGATGCTGCAAATATGGGGCAGGCCGACATCCCTGTGTACGCAGCGGGTGCTTTGGGCCCTTGAAGAATTCAACATCCCGCACGGCCTCACGCTGGCCAGCGGAACAATGGGTGCATCCGGGCACATCTCCAAGGGCAACCAGCCCTTTGGAGTGGTCGATACGCCCGCCTATCTGGCGATGAACCCGAACGGGCGAATCCCCACCATTCGGGATGGCGATTTCACGCTTTGGGAATCGAATGCCATTTTGTCGTACCTCATGCTGAAGTACGGGGATGACTAAAGTGACACTGCGGTCGAACAATTGGCGACGGCTACAGCCTGGATGTCCTGGTCAAACCAATACCTCGATCCTCCCCTGACCGACCTGGTCCTTCACAAGGTCCGCCTCCCCCTTGAAGAGCGCAGCGACGAAGCCGTCGAGCGTTGGAATCAAGCGATGATCCGGTTTCTCAGGATCCTGGACAGACACCTCTCAGACAAGAACTTCATCGCGGGAAGTGAACCGACCATCGCGGAGTTTTCGATCGGCCCCAATGTGCACAGGTGGGTGCTGTTTGCGCTTCCCCATGGGGCTTGCCGCATCTCCATGCCTGGCATCAAAGGCTCTGCGAACGGCCGGCATTTCAAAGGGTCGTGCTGCCGGCCGAGTTCCATCTTGAAGGCTGAGCAACAAGGCTACGTTGTTTGGCGACAGGTCAGACGAGCACTGCTTCAGCCCAGATCAGGCATCGGCGTGTAGGCGTGGTCGCCGTCTTCCAGGGCGGCGGCACGCCCGCCCAGGGCCGCGATCTTGGCATCCTGTTCGGTCATGCACCGGGCATTGACCGCGTCGGGATCGCAGATCTCGCGCAACTTGGCGTCACAGGCCAGCAGCGTCTTGCCATGAGCCTGATCGCCCGCGAGGTCATGGGCCTCGATCGGATCGGCCACCATGTCGAAAAGCTGGGGCGGGTAACCGGGATAGGCGATGTATTTCCAGTTCTTCCAGCGCAGCATGAAAATGCCAGTAATCGCGCCGGCTTCGTGAAACTCGCTGATCACGCCGCGTTCGTCGTGCCCGCCTTGCATCAGGTCCTGCAGGGCAACGCCGGAGAGTCCTGCATCTTCGCCTGAGGGCTCAAGGCCCTGCGCCTTCAGGATCGTCTGATGAAAATCGACATGCGAGGCCGGTGCATCACAACGCTGGCCCTCGGGAATCCCCGGACCGGCAACGATCAGCGGCACTGCAGAAGCTTCCTCAAACATGTTCATCTTGGCCCACATACCGTGGTTGCCCAGCATCTCGCCATGGTCACTGGAGTAAATGATCAGCGTGTTGTCGGCCTGGCCCGAGGCATCCAGCGCGTCGAGCACCTTGCCGATGTTGTCATCAAGGAACGAGACATAGGCGTAATAGGAAAGCCGGGCTTCGCGAATATGCGCATCGTCGCGGAAATGTTTGTCGTAGTCCCAGACGTCCTGGAGGGTATCGAGCACGGGATGATCGGGCCGTTCGTCCGCGCCCCGCAGACGCGGCATGTCGATCTCGTCGCGGTCATAGAGGTCATAGAATTCGTCCGGCGCGACAATCGGGTGATGCGGCGCGACGAAGGACGCAAACAGCGTCCAGGGCTGGTCCAGCCCGGGCGCTTCTTCGCGCAGCCACGCACTTGAGAGTTCGCAGACCTTGCGGTCGTACGTTGTGTAGCGCGATTCACCACGGCCGATGTCGTTGGCGAAGTCTTCGTTGCTGGGATATCCAAAATCACGGTCGCGTACCATGGTCGAGGTGAAGCCGACCCCGTTCAGGATGTGGACCGCAAGGACCTCCCTGTTGAAGCCGTTGTTGTCTTCGCTGGAGCGAAAATGGAGCTTGCCGATCGAGAGACACTCGCGCCCTTCGTCCTGCAGCCGGTGTCCCCAGCCATGGATTGAGCCGTCATAGGGCTCGGCGCTTGACCACGTGCTGAGTTGATGGACCCAACGCCCGGTCTGCATGCTGGCCCGGGTCGAAACGCAGATCGGTCCGGCGCAATAGGCCTTGTCGAACGTCGTGCCGCGCGCCGCCAGCCGGTCCAGATTCGGCGTCTTGACCAGCGGATCACCATAACAACCGGTGATATCGCGCTGATGCTGATCGGAGCAGATGAAGAGGACGTTCTGGGCCATAGTCAGTTCAACTCCGTTGGTGTGTTTGACCATGGGCAATCCCATGGCGCTGCAGCTTCTCGATCCACACAGGATGGCCCGAGACATCCGTGTTCACCAGGTTGGCCGGCACCTCACCGCGTTTCACGGCCAGGACGGAATCGAGCGCCTCGCCGATGGCGTCACCGAAACACCGGTCCGAGAGGCAAAGCCCGTGGGGTGTGACCACGACGTTGGGCATCGCAAGAAGGGGATTGTCGGGTTCGACCGGTTCCTGTTGGGTGACATCGAGGCCTGCACCGGCGATGCGGCCTGCCCTCAGGGCTTCTATCAGCGCGGGTTCGTCGATCAGGCCACCGCGCCCGACGTTCAGCACGATCGCCCCGGGTTTCATCAGCGCCAGCCGGTCGGCAGAAACGATGTGGTGGGTTTCATCGTTGAGCGGAAGGCAGATCGCCAGCACATCAGCCTCGGCAAAAAGGGTTTCCAAGTCGACCTGTTCACAACCGACCTGCGCCATCTCAGCGCTGCGGTCCGAGCGGTTCCATGCGATGGCGCGCATGTCGAACGGCCCGGTCATGCGCAGGAAGACGCGATTGATGCCGCCGAAACCGAGCAGACCCACGGTTTTCCCCCGAGGATCAGAGCCAAGCATCAAGGCGCCGCGCCACCATGCTTCGTCCCCGCCACGGGCACCATCGACCCGTTCGATCAGGCGCGTCATCACGGCCAGCATCAGGGTGAACTGCGCCAGGCCAACAGGTTCCGAGAGCGCGGTCGGCGCGTTGGCGTAGGCAACGCCAGCCCGGGCCATGGCGTCCAGTGCCATATCGTCATAACCGACCCCACCACGCACCACGATCGCCAGACGGGGATCAGGCCGGATGGCATCCGATGTCACGGAACATTCCATCGTGACAAAGGCGTCAACATCGACGAGATCGTCGGCTTCGGCGGTTTCACGCTCGGGCAGGCGGACAAACTCCACGCCCGGTTCACGGTGAAGCGGGGAATCAACGATCACCGGATGACACGGCTCTCCCGCGTCGTTCCAGAACTCCCCGGACATGCCGACACGAAACATTACGAATTCCTCACTGGACGTAGCCGGGATCATCCCGATCCAGCAGGCGCTTGAGCGCGGGCCATTCGTGCACGCCCGGGCGGAAGTCTTCCGTGATGTCGCGCGGGTCACTTTCCTGCCTGGAATAATGTTCGGCTGTTTCAGCAGGGACCCGGGTCCACTCGGCATTGCTCGCCAGGACCTTCATCTGAATCTCGCAGGCCCGCTGCAGCCAGTACATGAGGACGAAGGCCTCGCCGACGGATGAACCCACCGTCAGCGGACCGTGGTTCTGCATGATCATGGCCTTGTTGTTGCCCAGACTTTTGGCGAGACGACTGCGCTCGTCGTTATCCATGCTGGTCCCCTCGAAAGGATGGAAGCCCATGCTGTTGTAGAAGAAGAGCCCCTCCATGCAGATCGGCTGCAGGCCATCCTTGAGCGCCGAGACGGCGACACCGTCGTTGGTGTGGGTATGGACGATTGCGTTGATGTCGGAACGCGCTTCAAAGACCCCGCTGTGAATGACAAAACCCGGCTTGGGCACCAGCCCTTCGCCATCGATCACCTGGATGGTGTTGCCTGCGATATCGACCTTGACCAGCAGTGAGGCGGTCATTTCGTCCCAACGCACGCCCATGGGGTTGATCAGGAAGTGGTCGGGATTATCCGGGCAGCGCGCCGTGATGTGGTTCCAGACGAGTTGCGACCAGCCGAAGCGATCCGCCAGCCGGAAGGCGGCCGCCAGGTCGACGCGCAACGCATGTTCGGCTTCGGACATCTGGCTCTGGTTCATGGCAACGACGGACATGTGACTTCCCCATGGTGTTGTTTGATGGCGTGCAACATGAAACAAACGGGTAAAAATTTCATGCGAAATCGGCAGCCGAACACTGGCGTCACCTTACTCGGCGCGCCAAGCTGCTGCTACGCATTCTGGAGGATTGAACCATGGCCCGTGATCCACGCTACGACATCCTGTTTGAACCGGTCCAGATTGGCCCCGTGACGGCCAGGAACCGGTTCTACCAGGTGCCCCATTGCAACGGCATGGGGCGCAAGCACCCGACCTCCATGGCGGTCATGCGCGGGATCAAGGCCGAGGGTGGCTGGGCCGTGCTCTGCACCGAACAATGCGACATCCATGTCACCAGCGACTCCGAACGCGAGATCCATCTGTGGGATGATCGCGACATTCCCTATCTCGCGCGCATGACCGACGAAGTGCATAAACATGACGGTCTGGCCGGGCTGGAGCTGACCCATATGGGTTATCACGCCGGCAACTACATGGGCCGCGAGATTGCCATGGCGCCTTCGGCCAAACCGGCCTACGGCAATGCGCCCTTCCACGCCCGCACGATGGACAAGACCGATATCGCCGACTACCGGCGCTGGCACCGCAATGCCGCGATCCGGGGCAAGAAGGCCGGGTTCGACATCATCTGCGTCTATGCCGGCCACAGCCTGTCGCTGCCGATGCATTTCCTGTCGCCACGCCACAATCACCGCACCGACGAATACGGCGGCTCGATGGAAAACCGCGTGCGCCTGCTGCGCGAGGTGATCGAGGAAACCAAGGATGCCGTGGGCGATACCTGCGGCGTCGTCGTGCGCATCGCGATGAACGAGATGATGGGCCCCAAGGGCATCACGCCGGATTTTGAAGGCCGCGCCGTGATGGAGTTGATCGGCGAGCTGCCCGACCTGTGGGACGTCAACGTCGCCGATTGGGAAAACGACAGCCAGACCAGCCGCTTCAGCGAGGAAGGTTGCCAGGAAGACAGCATCCGCTTCGTGAAGTCGATGACCTCCAAGCCGGTCGTCGGCGTCGGCCGCTATACCAGCCCCGACAAGATGGTCTCGCTGATCAAGGGCGGCGTGCTCGACATGATCGGGGCCGCACGGCCCTCCATCGCCGATCCGTTCCTGCCCAGGAAGATAGAAGAAGGCCGGCCCGAGGACATCCGCGAGTGCATCGGCTGCAACATCTGTGTCGGCACCGCCAACCAGAACACCTTCATGCGCTGCACCCAGAACCCGACCATGAGCGAGGAATGGCGACGCGGCTGGCACCCCGAAGTAATCGCGCCCAAGGACACCGATGACCGCATCCTGATTGTCGGGGCCGGCCCGGCAGGCCTCGAAGCCGCAAGGGCGCTGGGCCAGCGCGGCTATGACGTGATGCTGGCCGAGGCCAGTGCCGAGCTGGGCGGTCGCGTGACCAAGGAAAGCCGCCTGCCCGGCCTTGAGACCTGGGCACGGGTGCGTGACTGGCGCATCGGCCAGCTCCACAAGATGCCCAATGTCGAGATCTTCATGGATTCGAAAATGACGCCCGAGACCATACGCGAGACCGGCGCCAATCTGGTCGCACTCGCCACCGGTGCGACCTGGCGGCGCGACGGCAGCGGTCGCTACCACGACTATCCGCTGGAAAGCGCCGCGCGCCATGCCGGGCACGTCTTCACCCCCGATGACGTGATGGACGGCGCCGACATGGAGGGCCCCGTCGTGGTCTACGACGACGACCATTACTACATGGGCGGCGTGATCGCCGAGGAACTGGCGCGCAAGGGCCGCACGGTGAGCCTGGTGACGCCCGACGCGAGCGTCTCGTCATGGACCGCCTTCACGCTTGAGCTCGGCCGCATCCAGACCCGCATGCGTGAAAAGGGCATCGCGCTTTATCTCGATCACGCCCTGACAAAGGTCGATGACGGCGAGCTCGAGATCGAGGACATCCACAGCAGCCGGACCGAGTGGATCAACTGCGGCAGCGTCGTCATGGTGACCGCCCAGGATTCAAACGACGCCCTCTACCACCAGCTTATGGCCGACGAAGCCGCCAACCAGACTGCAGGCATCCGTCGTATCTCGCGCATCGGAGACTGTTATGGCCCCGGCCCGATCGCAGCAGCCGTGTTCGGCGGTCACCGCTACGCCCGCGAACTGGGTGCGCCGATCGGCGATGATGTTCCCTGGAAACGCGAGACGATCGAACTTTCAGAAGTGATCTGAACATCCGATCGCGCAAGCCCGCGTTGCTTGAACGGTATCGACTGCGACTATAACTTGCAATCGTCGCATTGTGGCGACCTGGGGCTGGAGCTTGATCGAGCCAAGGAGTGAACCATGAGTGCAAAGGACTGGAACCTCACCATGGTGAAGGCGCGGGAAGCGCTGGCCATGCTTCCGAGACGCCCGGGCAGCGACGGTGAGATCGATTGGGGAGAGATCGAGATCGCCCAGATCGACACCGGATACACCGAGCACGCCGTGTTCGGACCATGGTCGAACGGCACCAGCCCAACCCTGTTCGTCGATGACGGCGTCAACTTCATCGAACCGGGCACACGTCCCTTCGATTCGCTGGACTACAAAGGCATCCCCGGCCATGGCACGCGTATTCTGAGTGTCTTGTGTGGCGATCTTCCCGGCAGCATGGTCGGTGTCGCGCCCGGCGTGCCGACGATCCCCTACCGCAGCATCCGCCATGTCGTGATCGACTCCAAGAGCGCACGCAAACGCATTGCCGCGGCAATCCGGCACGCCACCGACGTCAACCGGGCCGAGATCATTTCCATGAGCCTGGGTTTCCCGCAGATGAGTCTGTTTGGACAGCGCCATTTGGGAGAGGCGGTCGACCACGCTTACGAACAGGGCATCATCGTTGTTGCCGCCGGCGGCCAGATCATCGACCGGGTGACCTATCCAGGAAAATTCTCGCGCTCGATCGGGGTTGGAGGTATCCGGCCGGATCGAAACGTCTGGTTCCGTTACGACAAGAGCATGGCCAAACGTTCCATCGATATCTGGGGACCGGCCGACGACATGTATCGTGCCAACAGTGTTTTACAGAATGGGGGTGTCGTCGAGGCACCCTATGGGCGTGGCGACGGCACATCCTATGCCACGCCCATGTCGCTGCTGCCGCTGCAATGTGGCTGGTTCACCATCGCGACACGATCGACGATCTCTATCGCGAACCGTGGCAGCGGGTCGAAGCTTTCCACGCACTCATTCGCGCCACAAGCCAGCCGATCGAAGGCGATTACTGGCCCGATAAAAAGAGAGGCATTCTCGAGATCGAAGCACTCTTGAAAGCCGAACTGCCCCAAGCAGACAAACTACGTTTCGAGAAGCGCAAGGCGGGCGACGAAATCTTCTGAGACCGCCTGGACCTCGAAAGACACCACCGTCACGGATGCGCGGAAGATTTCAATTCAGACAACACCTTCGCCCTTGGCCTGCAAGGCGGCATAGGCCGCACGCATGACTTCGTTCCGCTCGATGAGAGGAACGAGTCTGAGGCGTTGGCGCACCAGTTCGTCACAGCGCAAGACGGCCGGAAACCGGTCGAGCACCTCCGCAGGCGTGATGTTGCCGATCCAGTAGGTCAGGATGAGATCGACCAGGCTGTAACGTTCACCCAGTTGGTAGGGACCGCCAGCCTGGATCTGCTCCTCGATCAGGACCAGGAGGTCGAGAGCCCATTCCAGCGAACGCTGGCGCATGGCCGCTGCGTCTTCTTCCCGCGCGACATAACGGTGCGGGAAGAAGTAACGCTTCATGACCGGTTCGATCTCTCCGGTGACAAAAAAGAGTGCGCTCAGAAAACGTCCGCGATCGGCATCGTCGGCACGGGGAACCAGCATGGTGAGGTCGTGGCGTTCGGCCAGCGCCAGGCAGATCGCGGGGGTCTCGTAGAGCGTTTCACCCTCGGGCGTGATCAGCGCGGGGATCATGCCGGTCGGGCAGATCGCCCGATATTCCTCCGAACAGTGCTCACCCTTGACCATATCGATTTCGCGCAACTCATAGGGAAGATCGGCCTCTGCCAGAACCATCTCGACCGTGAGCGCCCTGGTGAAGGCGCCGCCATAAAGGATGTACATTGCCGGCCTCGCCTCAGGCCTGTTCGAGCTGGTCGATCAGGGCCGGCAGGTCGGCAACCGATTCGATGACATGGTCCGCGCCCGCGGCTTTGAGTTTGGCCACGGCATGATCGCGAAGTAGTGCGATCTCCACCTCGGACATCGCAGCTAGTTCATCGGGCGTCTTTCCGACATAGTTGCCCGAGATCGAGACACCGACCGTCAGGCAACCAGCGGCGATACCCTCGGCAATACCAGGTTCGGTATCGTCGACCTTGATCACGGCCGACGGCGGATAGACGCCCAGATCGACGAAACACTGATACATCCCAATCGGGCCCGGGCGGCCTTCGATCAGGTCGTCCGAGCAGATCAGGTTGTCGGGCTCGTAACCCTGGGCAGCAGCAACAGGCAGGACATTGGCCATGATCGAGCGCGTATAGCCGGTGGTCGACCCGATCTTCATGCCACGTGCACGGAGATTGTGGATCATGTCGAGCGCACCGGGCACGAGGTCGGCATACTTGGCGACGACCTTCTCGTTCATCGGCACGAAGATCTTGTAGATCGCATCGACATCGGCGTCGGTCGGCGCGGCGCCGTGTCTGGCCTGCCATTGCGCGTTTATGCCGGCACCCTGGAGCATGGTGTGGATGTGATCCCACTTGGCCATGCCCATCGGCGCACGGGCTTCGGCGACACTGGCCTCGATGCCGAACTCGCCAAAGGCCTCGACGAACACACCCATGGGCGCGAACGAACCGAAATCGACCATGGTGCCGGCCCAATCAAACACCGCTGCCTTGAACTTGCTCATGTCTTCTGCCCTGCGATCTGGATGGTGGGGAGGGTTGTAGCGGATTCCGGCAGTTCGTGACCAGAACCGATGCCCTGTCTTGCCGAACACAATCTGTTCGTGAAGCCCCCAGCCGGAACCTGCTTGTGGAGCCAGTTTCTTAGATTGTATACATTCGAATTCTATCGATGTTTCGGAGCACCCGGCACAGCCATGACCATTCTCCCCAAAGACACCGACGTTCTGGTGATTGGCGCAGGCAACGCCGCCTTCGCCGCAGCCCATGCGGCACGCGAGCATGGTTGTCGCGTCACCGTGCTGGAGCGCGCGCCTGAAGACGAAGCCGGCGGCAACACCCGCTTCACCGCCGGCGCCATTCGTTTCGCCTATCGCGGGGTCGACGATCTGGTCGAACTGATGCCCGATCTCACCGAGGAAGAGCTCGCAACGACCGATTTCGGGACCTACTCCGAAGAGCAGTTCTTCGACGACATGTACCGCGTCACCGAATACCGCACCGATCCCGACCTCTGCGAACTTCTGGTCACCAGGAGTCGCGAAACTCTGATGTGGATGCGCTCAAAGGGCATCCGCTTCGCACCGATCTATGGCCGCCAGGCGTTCAAGGTCGATGGCCGCTTCAAATTCTGGGGCGGATTGACGGTCGAGGCCTATGGCGGCGGCCCCGGCCTGCTCGAAGCCTGGAACACGTCGGCATCACGCGAAGAGATCAAGGTCATCTATGGCGCGCGTGCCGACAGCCTGATCATGGATGATGGCCGCATCGCCGGTGTGATGGTCCGCCACAACGGCACGAGCATACCGGTCCATGCCAAAAGCGTGGTGATCGCCAGCGGCGGCTTCGAAGCCAATGCCGAGTGGCGCACCAGGTACCTCGGGCCCGGCTGGGATCTGGCCAAGGTACGCGGCAGTCGCTTCAACACGGGTGAAGGCATCCGCATGGCGATGGATGCGGGAGCAGCCGGTTATGGCAACTGGTCGGGTTGCCACGCGGTCGGCTGGGAACGCAACGCACCGGAGTTCGGCGATCTCAGCGTCGGCGACCACTTCCAGAAGCACAGCTACCCCTGGCGCATCATGCTCAATGCCCGGGGCGAACGTTTCGTCGATGAAGGGGCTGATTTCCGCAACTACACCTATGCCAAATACGGCCGTGTGATTCTGGAGCAGCCGGGCCAGTTCGCCTGGCAGATCTTCGACGCCAAGGCCACCGATTTGTTGCGCCCTGAATACCGTATCAAGGAGGTCACGAAGGTCACGGCTGACACGCTCGAAGAACTCTGCGCCCGACTCGATGATGTCGATGCCGAACGTGCCATGGAGACGATCCAGACTTACAACGCGGCCGTTCAGGCCGATATTCCCAACGACCCCAATGTGAAGGATGGACGCTGCACACACGGGTTGGCGGTGCGCAAATCAAACTGGGCCAACACCATCAGTGAGCCGCCTTTTGAAGCCTATGCCGTGACCTGTGGCATCACTTTCACCTTCGGCGGCCTGCGGATCGATACCACAGGGCGCGTGCTCGATCGCGACCTTGACCCGATACCGGGCCTTCATGCCGCGGGCGAACTGGTCGGCGGAATCTTCTATTTCAATTATCCCGGGGGCACCGGCCTGATGTCGGGTTCGGTGTTCGGTCGGCTGGCCGGCGACACGGCAGGTGCCCATGCCGGTCAAACCTGAAGCCGGCGCCCGTCGTTCATCCCGTGGCCAGTGGGTCAGCGAGGCGCTGCGCGACGAGATCCAGGAGGGCCGCTACGGGCCGGGAGACCGGGTGACCGAACAGGAAGTCGCCGGACGTCTGGGGGTCAGCCGCACACCGGTCAGGGAAGCGCTCAGACGCCTGGAAACCGAAGGGCTTCTGGTCCAGCTCCCCTGGCGTGGCGTGGTCGTGGCCGAGCTCAACCGGGCGCAGGTTCTGGAGCTCTACGCCATGCGGGAGGTTCTCGAAGGAACCGCTGCAAGGTTCGCCGCACAACATGCCGACGCCGCAGAGATCGACCTGATGCACGATCTCCTGAATCAGGAAGCGCGGGCGCTGGACGACAGCAAACAGTCGGCAAGGATCAACCGTGATCTCCATTCCACGATCTACAGCGCGGCGCGCAATCGTTATCTGCTCTCGACCCTGAACGTTCTGGGCAACGCGCTGGCGCTGCTTCAAGGCACGACGTTCTCTGTGCCCGGTCGCCCCGAACAGGGTCTAAAGGAGCATCGTGTTCTGGTCGAAGCCATTGCGGCGCGAAAGGGCGACGATGCCGAGGCTGCGGCGCGGAAACACATCGCCCGGGCCCGCCAGACGCGGCTGAAGATGCTCTATGGCAGCGACGGTTCAACGCTGCGCGAAACCGCGTCTTCCTGAATGCACGAAAACCGGATGCCGATGCGGAACACGCGCCGGCCACGTGCCGTTCTCGGGGGCACGAAGTCACCCGAGAACAATTGCCCGCAGCATCTTCACCTCCGGGCCTGGTGCGGCTAAGAGAGTGCCTGCGACAGATTCGCATCGACAAACAGCGATCATCATCCGGACAAATCAGTGACAACACCCATTCTCGCGGCTTCCCGCCGCACGCGGCGCACACCCTTTTCGCCACGGGTCGAAGCCCATGGCGTCAAGGGTTATACGGTCTACAACCACATGCTGCTCGCCACCGTCTTCAACACGGTCGAGGAGGACTACCGCCACCTCAAGAGCCGTGTTCAGGTCTGGGATGTCGGCTGTGAGCGCCAGGTTGAAGTCAGCGGCCCGGATGCCGCACGCCTGATCCAGCTCATGACGCCGCGCAACATGGACCGGGTCGTGATTGGCCAGTGCGCCTATGCGCCGCTGGTCGATGAAACCGGCGCCATGATCAACGATCCCGTCGTCCTGAAACTCGCGGAAGACCGCTTCTGGATCTCGATTGCCGATTCCGATGTCGTGCTCTGGGCCAAGGGGCTGGCTTACGGCATGGGCCTTTCGGTCGAAATCTTCGAGCCCGCAGTCTGGCCGCTGGCGATCCAGGGGCCCCTGGCCGACGACCTCACCGCACGCGTGTTCGGCGAGGAGGTACGTGCCATCCGTTTCTTCCGTTTTGCCGAGCTCGAATTTCATGGCCACAGCTTCGTCGTTGCCCGATCCGGCTGGTCAAAACAGGGCGGCTTCGAGGTCTATGTCGATGATGCCGAAATCGGCCTGGCGCTCTATGACGCTCTTTTTGCCGGGGGTGAAGACCTCGACGTCCGCCCCGGCTGCCCCAACCTGATCGAGCGGATCGAGGGCGGGCTTTTCTCCTACGGCAACGACATGACGATCGAGAACAACCCGTTCGAATGCGGCCTCGACAAGTTCTGCAATCTCGACGCCGGAATCGAGTTCATCGGCCGCGAAGCCCTGCAGCAACTCCAGGCGCAAGGTGGTGCCCAGAGAGTGATCCGTGGCGTGACCTTCGAGGGCGACAATTGCCCGGCCTGCGTCGAGGCATGGCCTGTGACATCAGGCGGCCAACACGCCGGTCACCTGACCTCTGCCGCCCATTCGCCCGACTTCGGAACCAACATCGGCTTTGCCATGATCGAGCGTTTCGCCTGGGAGCCCGGCACCGAAGTCACGGTAGAGACCCCCCTGGGTCCGCACACGGGCAGAGTCTCGGCCCTGCCGTTCGAACGGTAAGGTTCGGGCCAGCACAGCCCACACCTTCTCCGTCATGGCCCCACTTGATGGGGCTATCCGGGTCAGTCTCTAAACGTACAAGGGTGATTCCCTTCCCCCCCTTGAGGGGGAGGGAGAGGATGGGGGGTAGGCGGCGCAAGCCGCATCGATAAAAAATGCCGCTACGCCCCCCCCTGGCCCTC
>JABIUG010000053.1 GCA_018700655.1 Rhodospirillaceae bacterium
GAGGCTAAACAAAAAAAACAGCCTCCCCTCCGCCGCATGCCATGGCGATGCGCGAACCAGGCCAGTACCGAGCCGGTCAGCATCATCAACACCACGGGCAGAGGCGAGTCGGCCAGGGTGTAACCAACAACGGTCAACAGCAGCGCGCCGATCGCCGTCTGCAGCGCGCCCGACAGGCCCGACGCGGTTCCCGCGCGTGTCGGATCGACGCTGACAGCCCCGGCAAAGCCGTTGGGCATGCTGAAACCGTTGCCGATCGACATCACACCCGAAAGCAGGAAAAACACCGGGAGGGTGAGCGACCCCGAAAGAGTCACGACCAGCAGGGCGAAGGCAAAGGTCATCGAAAGCGTGGTGCCCAGCGTGATCATCTTGTCGGAGCTGACCCGCATGCCGATCCGGCCCGAGATGAAGTTGCCGGTCATGTAGGAGCCGGAGATCATGACAAACCACCAGCCGTAATCCGAAGCCGACTGGCCGAAAATATCGACCGTCACCGCCGAGGCGCCACCAAGGAAGCTGTAGAACGAGGCCGTCGTGAACGCGACCTGGAGGGCATAACCGCGAAACCGGCGCATACGCAGCAGGAAGCCGAAGCCTTGCCAGAGCTCCCCCATGCTCGTCGTCACGCCACGATCGAAATGTGTTTCGTGTACGAAGGCAATGCAGGCCGCCGTCACCACGGCACCGAACGCCATGACGAACCAGAAGACCGACTGCCAGCCGAACAATTCATAGAGGTAACCACCGACCACAGGTCCGGCCATCGGCGCAACGATCATGCCCGCCGTGATGTAGGCGATCATCTGGGCTGCACGTTCACGGTCATAAAGGTCGCGCACGATTGCGCGCGACAACACCATGCCCGCACTGGCGCCCAACGCCTGCAGGACACGGCCGGCAATCAGCGGCCAGATATCGGTCGCGACCAGACAGAAAACCGAGCCGACAAAAAACACCACCAGTCCGCCGAACAGCACGGGCCTGCGGCCATAACGATCCGACAGAGGCCCGCAGGCAAGCTGGCCCACCGCCATGCCCAGCAGATAGCCGGTCAGCGAAAACCCGACGACACCACGGCTGGAACCAAAGTCATCCACCAGGCCTGGCATCGCCGGCACCAGAACCTGCAAGGCAAAGGGGCTGAGCGCCGTGATCAGGATCAGCGACCAGAGCGGCGGGCGCCGCACGCCGGCAGGCGGCGAGGCATCGCTGCGGCCCTGCGCATCACGATCGATCTGGTTGGACATGGAATCTTTCACAGGCGGAAGGAAGCGGCGGCACAATGACACAGGTCGCGACTGGGACACAGGTCGCGACGGGGACACGGTTCGCCACTTGCTTGGAATCGACATCATCGGCCCAAATCATGTGCGTTTGTGGCTTGTCGTGCTCTCGGAGGCAAAGCAGTGTTCGTCCTCCAACTTCATCCCGCCGGAGTCCCACCCTATGAAGTCCCATGCTCGTGTCGTCGTGATCGGCGGCGGTGTTCTTGGATGCAGCATTGCCTATCACCTGACCAAAGCCGGCTGCGATGATGTGTTGCTGCTCGAGCGCGCCGAGCTCACCTCCGGCTCGACCTGGCATGCCGCGGCCAACATCCACGCGATGCACGGCAATGCCAGCCTGGCGCGCCTGCAGGATTACACGATCAAGATCTACGACCGGCTCGAGGAAGAGACCGGCCAGTCGGTCGGCCTCCACCGCTGCGGCGGGCTTTACCTCGCGACCAGCGAGGAACGTTTCGACGAACTCAAGATCCAGCGCGGCCGTGCCCGTTATCTGGGCCAGGAGTTCGAGATCATCGGCCCTGACGAGATCGCCAAACTTAATCCGCTGGTCAACATGGAGCGGGTGATCGGCGGCATGTGGGGCGCCAGCGACGGCCATGTCGATCCCTCCGGCGTAACCCAGGCCTTCGCCAAGGGCGCACGCATGGGCGGTGCCGTGATCGAACGCGAATGCCCGGTCACCGGCCTTGTCCAGCGCGCCGACGGCGGCTGGGACATCACCACGCCCAAGGGCAATGTCGTCGCGGAGTTCGTCGTCAACGCCGCCGGCCTGTGGGCCCGCGAGGTCGCTGCCCTTGCCGGTTACACCCTGCCGCTGGTGCCGATGGAACATCAGTACATCGTGACCGAATCCGTGCCCGAGATTGCCGGGCTCGAGAAAGAGATGCCGCTCACGCGCGATCAGGATGGCGAGTTCTACATGCGCCAGGAACGCGACGGCCTGCTGCTGGGCTGTTACGAGCGCAGCGGCGTCCACTGGGCGATCGACGGCACACCGCTTGATTTCGGCATGCAGCTTTTCCCCGACGATATCGGACGCATGGAAAAGAACATGGAAGCCGCGATCGATATCGTGCCCTGCTTCGGCCATGCCGGCATCAAACAGGTCATCAACGGCCCAATGATCTGGTCGCCCGATGCCGCCGCGCTGGTCGGACCCCACCCGGGCCTGACCAACCACTTCGTTGCCTGCGGCATGATCCCGGGCTTCAGCCAGAGTGCCGGCGTTGGCTGGGCACTGGCCGACTGGATCCTCGAAGGTGAACCGCCGGTCGACATGATGCCGCTCGATGTCAGCCGCTTCGGCGAGTGGACGACCAAGGGTTACACGCTGGCCAAGACGGCCGAGAACTACGGTAAACGCTTCGCGATTTCCTATCCGGCCGAGGAACGCCCTGCCGGTCGCCCGCTCAAGACCCCGCCGATCTATGACCTGCTCCAGGCCGAAGGTGCAGTCTTTGGTGCCTCCTTCGGCTTCGAGCGCCCGCTCTGGTTCGCCAGAGACGGCGAGGAAGCCCGCGACATCCTGACCTTCCGCCGGCCCAACTGGTTCGCCGCAGTCAGGCGCGAATGCCAGGCGCTGCGCACCAGTGTCGGCATGATCGAGATTTCCAGCTTTGCCAAATACGAGATCACCGGCCCGGATGCCGAGGCCTTCCTCGACCGCGTGCTGGCCTGCAAGCTCCCCAAAAAGGCCGGTCGCACCGTGCTCGCGCCGATGCTCAACAACAACGGCGGCATCATCGGCGACTTCACGGTCACCCGTATCAGCGACACCAACTTCTACATGGTCGGCGCCGGCGCCGCCGAACGTTTCCACCTGCGCCGCTTCGCCGACGAAAAAGGCGAGGCTGATGTCACCGTCCGCTCGGTCACCGCCGAACGCGCCGGCCTCGCCATCGCCGGGCCCAATTCCCGCAAGCTGCTGGAGCGCATCACCTCAGACGACGTCTCGGCCGAAAGCTTCAAGTTCATGGCGACGCGCGACATGGAAGTCGCCAACTTGCCCGCCCGTGTCATGAGGATCTCCTTCACCGGCGATCTCGGCTACGAAATCCATCTCGCCGCCGAATACCAGCGCGCCCTCTTCCACACCCTCAAGGCCGCGGGCCAGGACCTCGGCCTCACCCTCTGTGGCGCCCGCGCGCTCGACGCCCTGCGGCTGGAAAAAGGCTATGGCCGCTGGGGCAGCGAGTTCACCGCCGACACGACGCCCGAGGAAGCCGGCCTCGACCGTTTCGTTGCCATGGACAAGGGTGACTTCGTCGGCCGCGAAGCCCTCGTGAAAGCCCATAACGAAGGCCCGCGCTACCGCATCGCCACCATGATCGTCGATGCCACGGAGGCCGACTGCTGGGGCAACGAACCGGTCCTGCAGAACGGCAAGGTCGTGGGCGTAGTCTCCTCAGGTGGCTACGGCCACCACGTCGAGAAATCCATCGCCATGGTTTTCCTCGATCCCGACCTGCCGGAAGACCCCGGCACCCTGGAAGTCGAAATTCTGGGCGAAATGCGCAAGGCGCATATCGTAACGGAAGCGCCATTTGATCCGGAGAATGAGAGGTTACGGGGCTGACGAAGGAACGAACTAAGAACGATTTGGTTTCACATCGGCGCCCAGTTTCCTTACTATGCGCGATCCATATCGAACCGACTGACTAGATCAGTAACAATCGTTGCGTAATGCGTAGGGTTTTGGCGCTCACTTTGCGCTGTACTGCGCTAGGGAGTTCTACGATGGCAGAGAGCCAAATTGAATGGACAGATTCGACATGGAATCCAGTTGCGGGCTGCACGATCGCGACTGCCGGATGCACCCATTGTTATGCAATGTCTATGGCCAAGCGGCTCGAAGCCATGGGGGTCGAGAAGTACGCAGGCCTAACTCGCCAATCTGGCAAACGAACTGTTTGGAATGGTGTCGTGCGAACGGATCCAGATTCACTGGATACGCCATACAAGTGGCGAAAACCTCGGAAAATATTCGTCAACTCCATGAGCGACCTCTTTCACGAGGAAGTTGATGATGACTTTGTTCTGGCTGTTTGGAAGGTAATGGCAGAGACGCCTCATCATAATTATCAAATTTTGACGAAGCGCCCGGAAAGGATGGCCGAATTGGCTATCAACAAAGTTGGCGACATTCTGCCCAACGTTTGGTTGGGTACCAGCATCGAGAATTCCGAAGTCGTCGATCGCCTTGATGACCTGCTCCCCTAAAACTGGTCCAGGCAGAATGAGAGAGTCCGGCTAATCTGAACTCCAGAGGAGGATTAAGAGATGAGCCGGAAGAGATA
>JABIUG010000434.1 GCA_018700655.1 Rhodospirillaceae bacterium
CGATCTCGACCAGTTCGGCGCCGGCAATCTGGCGTCTGTCGGAATGGCTGAAGACGCAGTCTTCCAGGCCCGACTGGATCAGGTAGTTCTCATAGGCCTGCTCGTCTTTCAGATAAACCTCGCTCGACCCGCGCTTGACCTTAAAGAGCGGCGGCTGGGCGATGTAGAGATAGCCGGCATTGATGATCGGCTCCATGTGACGGAAGAAGAAGGTGAGCAGCAGGGTCCGGATATGGGCGCCGTCGACATCGGCGTCCGTCATGATGACGATCTTGTGGTAGCGCAGCTTGGCGAGGTCGAAATCCTCGGCGATGCTTGCTCCAAGCGCGGTGATCAGCATGCCGACCTGCTCGGACGAGAGCATCTTGTCGATTCTGGCGCGTTCGACATTCAGGATCTTGCCGCGCAGGGGCAGCACGGCCTGGTTTGAACGATCTCTGGCCTGCTTGGCCGAACCACCGGCCGAATCACCCTCGACGATGAAGATCTCCGATTTCTCGGGGTCCTTCTCCTGACAATCCGCGAGTTTGCCCGGAAGATTGGCGATATCGAGTGCGCCTTTCTTGCGGGTGAGATCGCGCGCCTTGCGGGCGGCTTCTCGCGCGGCCGCGGCTTCAACGCATTTCGAGACGATCGCGCGCGCTTCACCTGGATGTTCCTCGAACCACTGGCCCAGCCGGTCGCTCACGACCTGCTCGACCACGGGACGGACTTCCGAAGAAACCAGCTTGTCCTTGGTTTGCGAGGCGAACTTGGGATCGGGCACCTTGCACGAGAGGACCGCGGTCAGGCCTTCGCGCATGTCCTCGCCGCTGATCTGGAATTTCTCGCGTTTGAACAGACCGTTGGCCGAGGCGTAAGCCTGAATCGTGCGCGTCAGGGCGCCGCGGAAACCGGCCAGATGGGTGCCGCCATCGCGCTGGGGGATGTTGTTGGTAAAACACAGCGTGTTCTCGTGATAGGCGTCGGTCCACTGCATCGCGACCTCGACGACCACTTCGTCGCGCTCGTCGCTGAACCAGATCGATTCGCCGTGAAGCGCCGTCTTGTTGCGATCGAGATAGGTGACAAACGCCTGGACGCCGCCCTCGTAATAGAATTCTTCCTCGCGCACCTCGACGGTACGCTGATCGGCCAGCCTGATGCGCACGCCGCTGTTGAGGAACGCCAGTTCGCGCAGGCGGTGTTCGAGTACGCCAAAGTCGAACTCGACCATGGTGAAGGTCTCCTGCGAGGGCAGGAAGGTGACCTGTGTTCCCGTCTGTTCGGTCGCGCCGGTGACCTCCAGAGGGGCGAGAGCATCGCCATGGGCAAAGCGGATGGTGTGTTCATGGCCGGCGCGCCAGATTGTCAGCTCCAGCATGGACGAGAGCGCGTTCACGACCGAGACGCCGACGCCGTGCAGGCCGCCCGAGACCTTGTAGCTGTTGTGGTCGAACTTCCCGCCGGCATGGAGCCTGGTCATGATCACTTCGGCCGCCGAAACACCTTCCTCGGAGTGAATGTCGGTCGGGATGCCGCGGCCGTTGTCGTTGACCGTGACGGAACCTTCGGCGTTGAGGGTCACGTTGATCAGGTCGCAATGGCCCGCCAGGGCTTCGTCGATCGAATTGTCGAGCACCTCGAACACCATGTGATGCAGGCCGGTGCCGTCATCGGTGTCGCCGATATACATGCCCGGGCGCTTGCGCACGGCATCAAGGCCCTTGAGCACTTTGATCGAGTCTGCGCCGTAATCCTGGTTGGCGGCGGCGTCTGTCACGTCCGCGGCTTCTTCGTTCATGGTTTCCGGCTCCTCAGCCATGGTCGCGATCGATGGCGTTGCCATCGGCTACATGAAAAATCCGTGCACGCCCTTCGAGCGTGCCGAAAAGGTCGTCATCCGTGCCGGTCATCCAGGCCTGCAGGCCCAGTTCCAGCACCGTGGTGAACAATGCCTGGCGGTGGCGTTCGTCGAGATGGGCAACAACATCGTCGAACAAAAGAACCGGCGGGCGTCGCCGCGCTTCCAGCCTTGCCGCGGCAAGCAGCAGAGCGATCACCAACGCCTTCTGCTGGCCGGTTGAACAAAGCTCGGCTTCCATGCCGCTGGGCCCATGGGTCACGGCAAGGTCGGTGCGGTGCGGCCCGTCGGCCGCGCCGCCGGTTTCGGCATCGCGTGGCCTGGAGGCCTCGAGCAACTCGCGGAAGCGTTGTTCGGCATCAACCGCAGGCATCGCTGCAATCCAGGTCTCGACCGTGCCGTCCAGCGCCAGGATCGCGCTGGGAAAGGGTTCGATCCCTTCGCTCAGCACCGGGGCAAGCCGGTCGGCAAGATCACGCCGCGCTGCGGCGACGGCAATGCCGGTCTCGGCCATGGTTTCTTCAAGCGCAGAAAGCCAGGCGGCATCGCGCCGGCCTTCCTTCAACAGGCGCGCCCGTTCGCGCATCGCCCGTTCATAGGCGTTGAAGCGCCGGGCATGGAGCGGATCGTGAGCAAATACCAGGCGATCGAAGAAACGGCGTCGGCCCGACGATGATTCGCGAAACAGGCCATCCATCGCCGGCGTCAGCCAGATCATCGAGAAGACTTCCGCCAGCGCCGAGGGCCCGCGTGCGGTCTGGCCGTCGATCCGCACGATACGCCGTTCCTCTTCCGCCTCGGGGTCAAGGCCGGTACCGATCTTGATCGCACCCTCTGCGGTGGTGATTTCGGCCGCCACGGCCCATGGCGCTGCAGCGCCGCGTTGTCCCAGGTCGGCGAGCTTTGCACCGCGCAGGCCACGCCCCGGCGCGAGACAGGAAACCGCCTCGAGAAGGTTGGTTTTGCCTGCGCCATTGGGCCCGGTCAGCACCACCGGTTCAGGCCCGACAGCAAGGCGCACCTGATCATAGGAACGAAACGCCGTAAGGTTCAGCGTGCGGACCGAAACCTGATGAACGGGCTGCTGGTGGTCGGCCACCGGGGCCATGGCTAAGGCGTTGCTGATCGGCCTAGACCCGCATCGGCATCAGGACATAAAGCGTCCGGTCGTCGCTGGTGTCGTGCACGATCGTGGGTGAGACCGCATCGGCCATGCGGAAGCGGATCTGTTCGCCCTCGAAGTTCTGCGCCATCTCCAGCACGTAGCGGGAGTTGAAGCCGATTTCGATCGAAGGGCCATCGTAGTCGACCGGCAGTTCTTCTTCGCCTGATGCGCTGTCGGGGCTGTTGGCCGAAAGCACCAGGCGTTCGGGCTCGAGCGCAAGCTTGATCGAGCGCGACTTGTCGGTCGAGATCGCCGCCATACGATCGACTGCCTGAATGAAACTTGCCGCCGACATCTCGAGCATCTTGTCATTGCCCTGGGGAATGACCCGCTCGTAATCGGGGAAGGTGCCGTCGATCAGCTTGGAGGTCAGCACCACGGTGTCGAAGGCAAAACGGATCTTGGTGTCGGAAAGCTCGATCGCGACCGCGCCGTCGATCTCGTCAACCAGCTTGCGCAGTTCGGCTACCGCCTTGCGCGGCACGATGATGCCGGGCATGCCGCCGGCGCCATCGGGCTGTTCGGAGTCGATTCGGGCCAGGCGATGGCCATCGGTTGCCACGGCGCGCAGCATCGGGCCGCCATCGGTCTCGGCGCTGTGGAGATAGATGCCGTTGAGGTAATAGCGGGTTTCTTCGGTCGAGATCGCAAACCGGGTCTTGTCGACCAGGCGGCGCAGCTCGGAGGCTGGCAGCGCAAAGCTGTGGCTGAAATCGCTGCCCGACATGACCGGAAAGTCCTCCGGCGGCAGGCAGGGCAGGCGGAAATGGATGCGCCCGCAGGAGATCGAGAGGCGGCCGGAATCGCCGGTTGCGTCGAGCGCTACTTCCGAGCCCTCGGGAAGCTTGCGGCAGATGTCATAGAGCACATGGGCCGGCGCCGTCGTCGCCCCGGCAACCTGCAGGTCGGCCGGTACCGCTTCCACCACCTCGAGATCCATATCGGTCGCGGTCAGGCGCAGGCTGTTATCGGATGCCTCGAGCCGCACATTGGAAAGAATCGGGATGGTGTTGCGCCGTTCGACGACACTTTGTACGTGTGCCAGCGCCCTCAGCAGAACGGCACGTTCGATAGCCAGCTTCATGAATTCAAGTCCGTAAGGGTGGGTGATCAACCGCCTCAGCACACCCGGATCCGGTGCGGAAAATTCAGCGTACAACAGCGATCATCTCAGGATCACAGATAGTAACAGAAAGACCCCGGAAACGCTAGTTTCCGGGGGCTTTCAGAGAGGCTGTAAGTGTCTGAAAAGGCTCAGCTTTCCAGCATGCGTTCCAACAATTCCACATCCTCGGCGAAGGCGGGGTCACCGGCCATCAATTCTTCCACCTTGCGCACGCCGTGCATCACCGTCGTGTGGTCGCGCCCGCCAAACTTGCGGCCGATCTCGGGCAGGCTGCGGCTGGTCAGGCGCTTGGCCAGATACATCGCGATCTGGCGCGGCCGGGCGATCGCCCTCTGCTTGCGTGCCGAGACCATGTCGGCCATGCGGATGTTGAAGTGTTCGGCGACCTTTTTCTGAATTTCCTCGATCGTGACGCGCCGGTCCTGGGCACGCAGCAGGTCGCGCAGCAGTTCCTGGGTCGAATCCAGCGTGATCGGCTGGCCGACCAACTGGGCATGAGCCAGAACACGGTTCAGGGCGCCTTCAAGCTCACGCACGTTCGATGAAATCTTGTGCGCTAGGAACTCCATCACACGCTGGGGCACCACGACATCGGGGAACTGGCTGGCCTTGGTCTCGAGGATGCCCAGACGCAGCTCATAATCGGCCGGGTGGATATCGGCCACCAGGCCCCAGCCCAGACGCGAGCGCAGACGCTCTTCCATGCCGTCGAGATCACTTGGCGAGCGGTCGCCCGAGATCACGACCTGCCGGTTCTGATCGACCAGTGCGTTGAACGTGTGGAAGAACTCTTCCTGGGTCGAATCCTTGCCGGCGATGAACTGGATGTCGTCGATCATCAGCACGTCGACCGCACGGAACTGATCCTTGAACGCCATCGTGTCCTTGTAGCGGATCGCCCGGATGAACTTGTACATGAACTTCTCGGCCGACATGTAGAGCACGCGACGGCCGGGTTTCTTGGTCCGGATGTGCCAGGCGATGGCATGCATCAGATGGGTCTTGCCCAGGCCGACGCCGCCATAGAGGAAAAGCGGGTTGAAGGTGACCGAGTCGGCCGCGGCGACGCGCTGGGCCGCGGCATGGGCAAATTCGTTGGTTTTGCCCACGACGAAGTTCTCGAAGGTGAACCGGGGATCCAGGCTGGCGGCAAGCTGGTCGGCTTCGGCCGAAGCATCGAGTGCGTTGCCGTCATGGCGAATCAGGTCGAGATCACGGCGCACCGGCGTTACCTCGCGCCGTGGGGCACGGCGTTCCGGTTTGCCCACCTTGATCATGATTCCGGTGACCGATTCGTTCTCGCCGCACCAGAGGTCATGGAGGCGTTCGCCGCAGCGAGACATCACCCAATCCTTCATGTTGCCGCTGGGAACACGCATCACGACCTCGTTGCCCGAGACGCCATCGAGCGACAACGGACGCAACCATGTCTTGAAAGCGGCTTCACCCAACTCAGCGCGAAGGCGACCCCGCACGCGCTTCCATTGGTCCTCGACATCCTGATCCATCTTAACCGGCTCTGACGCCATCAATACTCTCCATAATCAATCACCGCGCGGCACTGGCAGTGCTGGTCCGATCCACGATGGGTCGGCCTCACGCTGCGCTTGCGCCAAGTGGTGTAACTACCCAAAGATGAAGGGAAAAATCATTCCCGATAGACTTTAACGCGAGACCAGAAAACAACGACTGATGAATCATGTAATGTTTTGGAAAATCGTTTGATTTCAATAGGTTAATCAAAAGACGTCACTCCATCACAGCGCCCCGCCGGTTCGGCAAAGGCAGATCTCCCAGTTCTCGCGTTCCGTGCGGCAGAGCGACCTCGAGGGTTACGATGACGGCATCCGTCACCGGGTTCGATGGTCTGGCGTTGTTGCTTTTTGCCCCGCCGGAACTGTTCTTCTTGAGGTCGGTCCCGCGACCTGGAGATGACCATAAAGCAAACGCCGTCGCGGAAACAACTGGATCAAAATCGGAACACCCGCCGTTCCGAAAAGGAAGCACGCATAACGTGTATTTTGAATTTGTGTAAGCAAAATGAAAAACGCGCCGGACCGTTCGGTCCGACGCGTCTTGATCACATCATGGTGTGCGGCCGCAAGGCCAGCAGACTACATCTTGGCTACGCGCTGGGCGAGACGGGACACCTTTCGCGACGCGGCGTTGCGATGAAGCAATCCGCTCTTGGCTCCGCGCATAATTTCTGGCTGTGCATCTCGCAGCGCCAAGGTCGCCGCATCCTTGTCACCAGAGGTGATTGCCTCTTCGACTCGACGCAGGTAGCTGCGAATCCGGCTCACACGGTTGCGGTTAATGGCGGTTCGCCGGGCGGTCTGGCGCACGCGCTTCTTGGCTTGCATGGAGTTGGCCATGGAATCTCCTGGCGCTTGGGTTCTGTTCGGGTCGCGGTTTATAGCGACGCACTCAAGGTGCGTCAACGGCAAGGAATCCGGCGATTCGGTTGTCAGCCGTCAACGCCCGGAACGAATTGGAAAAGCAACGTATTTGCGAATCGCTCATTGCCTCGACCCGATCGCCAGATATTCCGCAGATATTCCATAGACGGTCGGAACGGTTCAACGCTGGCACCGGCTACAAAAGTAGGTCGACCGATTCGCCTGCACGATGCGGCCAATGTGGCCCTCGCAGCCCCTGGTCGGGCAGGGACTGTCTTCGCGGTCATAGACCCGGAAATTGTGCTGGAAGTATCCAAGTTCGCCATTGGCCTGGCGATGGTCGCGCAGTGATGAGCCCCCCGCAGCAATCGCTTCACGCAGAACATCGATCACGGCAGGCACCAGCCGCTCGCAGCGTTTGCCGGCAACACTGCCGGCAAGCCTGCGGGGCGAGATGCCGGCGCGGTTGAGCGCTTCACAGGCATAGATGTTGCCGACTCCGCCGACGACGCGCTGGTCGAGCAGGGCCGACTTGATCGGTGTCGCCTTACCCGCCAGCCGCCCGGAGAGATGGGCAGGCGTGAAGGCATCCTCCAGCGGGTCGGGTGCCAGCTTGGCCAGCAGGGGGTGATCGGCCTCTTGCCTGGATGTTGTCAGGGTCATCAAACCGAATCGGCGGTGATCGTTGTAGACGACCTGCATGCCGTCATCGGTGGTGAAGACGACATGATCGTGGCGGTCGGCCGGTTGGTTGCTGCCGCGCGGTTGTATGGTCATCCGGCCCGACATGCCCAGATGGCAGATCAGGACCTGGCCGTCATCGAGATCAAACAGCAGGTACTTTGCCCGGCGGCGCAGCGCCGTGACGGTTCTGCCGGTGATGCGATCGACAAACCCGTCGGGGAACGGAATGCGCAGGTTTGGCCGGCGCTGTTCGACCAGAGCCAGGACATGACCCCGCAGCACGGGGTCGAGTCCACGGCGAACGGTTTCGACTTCGGGCAGTTCGGGCATCACGCTGCCTTGGTTGGTTGATCCGGGGACAGTCTCTCACGATGTAGAGTGTACCGCCGGGTCGATCAACGCTCTGCCTGTCCAAGGCAACGTGTTGATCGCGAAATCGGTCTATGGCCCCGACGCCGGGGCGGGGTTAAGGTCCGCCGCCATGACAAACACCGACCAGATCGATCACGCCACCCGATTCGGCGAGCAGCGAGTCGCCGAAGACGACAAGGCACGCATGGTGCGTGATGTCTTTGACAGTGTCGCATCGCGATATGACCTGATGAACGATCTGATGTCGGCAGGCGTCCACCGCCTGTGGAAACGCGAGATGGTTTCGCTCATCGCGCGCGACATCCCCGCCGGTCGGGTTGTCGATGTCGCCGGTGGCACCGGCGATATCGCCTTTCGCCTGCTTGAGCGTGGCTTCGAGGTCGAGATTGTCGACATCAATGCGGCGATGCTTTCGGTTGGTCGTGATCGGGCGCTCGACAAGGCGCTGACGAAGGGGCTGACCTGGACCTGCGGTGATGCCGAAGCGCTGCCGATGCCCAATGGTTGTGCCGATGCCTACACGATCGCGTTCGGCATCCGCAATGTCACCCATCTTGAACGCGCCCTTGCCGAAGCACGCCGTGTGTTGCGCCCCGGGGGCCGGTTTGCCTGCCTGGAGTTCGGCCATGTCGTGCTGCCCGGCCTCGATACGATCTATCGGCAATGGTCCGATCACGTTTTGCCGCAGCTGGGTTCGGCTGTCGCAGGCGATCGCGAATCCTACCAGTACCTGGTCGAGAGCATTCGCCGTTTCCCCGAACAAGCGCGGTTTGCCGCCATGGTCGGCGACGCCGGGTTGGCCCATGTCGCGACCGCCAATCTCTCCGGGGGTATCGCGGCGCTCACCACAGCATGGCGCCTGTGACGCTGGGCCAGGCAGAACGATGACCGGGCCCCTGCAGACAGCGCGTAACCTGGCGCGGCTTTTTGCCATTGCGCGCACCCTGTCGCGTCACGATGCTCTGTTCCCGCTTGAGCTTGCCGGTGTTGCGCCACCCATCGTCTGGGCGGCAAAGCTGGTCTCTGCCCACGATGCGACGGGCCGGCCCGGGCAGCGCCTTGCCCGTGCGCTGCAGGAACTGGGACCCAGCTTCGTCAAGGTCGGCCAGCTTCTCTCGGTACGACCGGATCTGGTCGGCGAAGAGATCGCCGATGATCTCGCCGCCCTGCAGGATCACCTGCCGGCGTACCCCACCGAAGAAGCACGCGCGACGATCGAACGTGAACTTGGCGAGCCGGTCGATGTTCTGTTCGTGCGCTTCGAGGACAAGCCGGTCGCGGCTGCTTCGATCGCCCAGGTCCACAAGGCCGAAACGACCGATGGTCGCACGGTCGCGGTCAAGGTGCTGCGCCCCGGTATCGGCGAGATCCTTGCCAGCGATCTCGACCTTGCCCACTGGATCGCGACGCTGATGGAACGCGCCAGGCCCGATCTTGCGCGCCTGAAGGCGGTCCAGGTTGTTGCGACCCTGCGTGAATGGGTCGATGTCGAACTTGATCTCAGGCTCGAAGCGGCGGCGGCCGACGAGCTTTCCGAAAACATGGCCGATGATCCTGGCTTCCGTGTGCCCGAGGTCGACTGGCAGCGCACGACCGAACACGTCCTTACCCTGGAGTGGGTCGACGGCCATCCGATTGATGAACGTGAGGCTCTGATCGCTGCCGGCCATGATCCTGACGCCCTCGTCGCCCAGGCGGCGCGCGCCTTCTTCAATCAGGTATTTCGCGACGGTTTTTTCCACGCCGACATGCATCCAGGCAACATGTTCGTCGATCAGGACGGCGTTATCGTTGCGATCGATTTCGGCATCATGGGCAGGCTCGACCGTTTCACCCGTCTCACGCTGGCCGAAATGCTGCTGGGGTTCCTCACGCGCGACTACAAACGTGTCGCCGATGTGCATTTCGAGGCCGGGTATGTTCCGCGCGACCGCTCACGCGAACTTTTCACCCAGGCCTGCCGTTCGATCGGCGAGCCGATCCTGGGCAGACCGCTGACCGAGATCTCGATCGCGCGCCTGCTGGCCCAGCTCTTCGGCGTCACCGAACAGTTCGGCATGCCGACCCAGCCCCAGCTTCTGCTGCTGCAGAAGACCATGGTGATCACCGAAGGGATCGGGCGCGCCCTGGCGCCGGAACTCAACATGTGGGCTCTGGCCCAGCCGCTGATCGAGGACTGGGCAGTGCGTAACCTGTCGCCACCGGCCAGGGCCTATGATGCCCTCCAGAAAGGCAGCGAAACCCTGCGCCGTCTGCCTGAACTGGCCCAGAAGGTCGAAGGCATCATCGACGAAACCGCCGCCTCGGGATTTCGTCTCCATGCCGACACGGTCGATGATCTCGCACGCCGCCGCGCGCAATCGGGCGGCCGTACCATGTTATGGCTCTGGGCGCTCTCGGCGCTTGCCCTGCTTGTGGCCCTGATCGCCCTGATTGCCTGAACCGGACCGTTACCGCCGTGCGGGGTGGACTGTGTTGGGCAGGCAGGCGGCGATGATGTCGGCCAGCTTTTCGACCAGGGCCATGCGCGGATAAGCCTTGCGGAGGGTGAGCCGGACGGTGCGTCCCGCGGTGCCGCTTTCTTCGCTGCGCACGGCGATGCCGGAATCGGTGACCCAGCCCGATGCAAGGCTCATTGCCGGGACGAGGGTGATGCCCTCCCCCGCACCCACCAGTGCAAGAATCGTCGCCAGGCTGGTCTGCTGCGTTCTGGGGCCGCCGTTTCGCCGGGTCAGTGTCCTGTCGAGTTTGCATGCGTCATAGATCTGGTCGCGCAGGCAGTGGCCATCCGACAGGAGCAGCAATTCGCCGGGTTCGATCTGCGTGACATCGACCACATCCTGGTCGGTGAGGGGATGATCGTTCGGCATCGCGATCCAGAAGGGTTCGTCGTAAAGCACGATTTCGGTGAGGTTCGTGCGTGTCGGGCTGGTCGCGAGGATCGCCACATCCAGGGCGCCGTCGGTCAGCCGGTCTTCGAGGCGATCGGTCAAACCCTCGATCAGTTCCAGCGTGATATGCGGCAGATAACGTTTGATGACCGGTAACAGCAGAGGCGTCAGATAGGGGCCGATCGTGGGCGGCATGCCGATCCTGCAGGCGCCGACCAGGGGGTCCTTGTGAGCGGCGGCAAGCTGTTCCATCGCAGCGACGTTGCGCAGGATTTCGCGTGCCTGCCCGACGATCCGCCCGCCGATCCCGGTCAGTCCGACATGGCGCTTGGTGCGTTCGAATAGCGTGACGCCAAGGCGCTCTTCGAGCTTGCGCAACTGACCACTGAGCGCGGGCTGGCTGGCATTGCAGCGGGTCGCGGCCCTGCCGAAATGCAGCTCCTCGGCGACCGCGACGAGGTATTCGAGATCTCTTGTGTTCATGTTTACGCCCAGATGTTCAAGCCATGGAGAACCTATCACTCGTCATCGATAATACCGATGAGAACGATTAGTTAACTCGATTTCTCTTATATGTGTGCTTTCCTTATATTCTGCCCAACGCCACCCCGAGGACCGGAGGAAGAACTCATGAACGGATCAAGCGACGGCAAGTGCCCCGTGATGCATGGTGCCCACAAACAGACGGCTACGGGCCAGATTGCAAACCGGCACTGGTGGCCGGAACTTCTGAACCTTGGAATCCTTCATCAGAACGCGCCCATGGCCAATCCCATCGGGCAAGGGTTTCGATTACGCCGAGGCGTTCAAGACGCTCGATCTGGATGCCGTGATCGGGGATCTCGAAGCCCTGATGACCGATAACGAGGATTGGTGGCCGGCCGATTACGGCCATTACGGACCCCTGTTCGTCCGCATGGCCTGGCACAGTGCGGGCACCTATCGCGTGCAGGACGGGCGTGGTGGCGCTTCGTCGGGAACCCAGCGTTTCGCGCCGCTCAACAGCTGGCCCGACAACGGCAATCTCGACAAGGCGCGCCGCCTTCTCTGGCCGATCAAGCAGAGATACGGGCGCAAGCTCTCGTGGGCTGATCTGATGATTCTGGCCGGCAACGTTGCCCTGGAGACGATGGGCTTCAAGACCCGTGGTTTCGCGGGTGGGCGCGAAGACGTTTGGGAACCTGAGCAGGACATCTACTGGGGGCCTGAGACCGAATGGCTGGGCGACGCGCGTTACAGCGGAGAGCGTGACCTCGATGCGCCGCTGAGTGCGGTGCAGATGGACCTGATCTACGTCAACCCGGAAGGACCCAACGGCAACCCCGACCCTGTCGCTTCAGGCCGCGATATCCGCGAGACCTTTGCACGCATGGTGATGAACGATGAAGAGACCGTCGCGCTTGTCGCCGGCGGCCATGCTTTCGGCAAGGCGCATGGCGCGGCAGATCCCGATGACCATGTCGGCCCCTAACCTGAGGGCGCAAGCCTCGAGGAACAGGGTTTGGGCTGGTCCAACAGCTTCGGTTCCGGCAAGGGCGGTGCCGCGATCACCAGCGGTATTGAAGGCGCCTGGACCGAAAACCTGATCGTCTGGGACAACAACTACCTGGAGGTTCTGTTCCGCTACGAATGGGAGCTGACGAAGAGCCCGGCGGGCGCCCAGCAATGGACGCCCAGCGATGCGGAGGCGCAGGGAACCGTGCCTGACGCGCACGACCCGTCGAAACGGCACGCACCGATGATGACGACGGCCGACATGGCGCTGCGGATGGACCCGGCCTATGGGGGCTTTCGCGCCGGTTCCTGGAGAATCCGGCCGAGCTCGAGGAAGCCTTCGCCAAGGCCTGGTACAAGCTGACCCACCGCGATATGGGCCCGTTCGCCCGTTATCTCGGCAAGCTTGTGCCGGCCGAGCCCGAGATCTGGCAGGACCCTGTCCCCGCGGTTGATCACACGCTGATCGACGATCGCGATATCGCGGATCTGAAGCTCCGGCTCCTGACGTCGGGTCTCTCTGTTTCCCGGTTGGTCTCAACAGCCTGGGCGTCGGCAGCCACGTTCCGCGGCTCCAATAAACGCGGCGGGGCCAACGGCGCACGCATTGCCCTGGCGCCGATGAAGGACTGGCAGGTCAACCAGCCCGAAGAGTTGGCCGGGGTCCTGTCCGTGCTGGAGGCGATCCGCGATGACTTCAACGCTGCGCATGGCGACGGCAAGAAGGTCTCGCTGGCCGATCTGATCGTGCTGGGCGGCTGTGTCGGTGTCGAAAAGGCCGCAAATGATGCCGGCCATGAGGTTTCGGTGCCCTTTGCACCTGGACGCACGGATTCCGCAACTACCTGGCCAAGGGACACCAGCGTTCGGCCCAGGAGTTGCTGGTCGACCAGGCCCAGCTGCTGACGCTCAGCGCACCTGAGATGGCGGTGCTGGTCGGCGGCATGCGTGTCCTGGGTGCCAACCATGGCGGCACGAATCATGGCGTGTTCACCGACCGGCCCGGTGTGCTGACCAACGACTTCTTCGTCAACCTGCTCGACATGGCCATCACGTGGCAGAAGTCGCCGGGTAGTCCCGATGTCTATGAGGGGCGTGATGCTGCAACCGGTGAGGTCAAACGGACCGGCACGGCGGTCGATCTGGTCTTTGGGTCGAACTCGCAGCTGCGCGCGCTTGTCGAGGTCTATGGCAGCGGCGATGCCGAAGCGACCTTCGTGCACAACTTCGTGGCGGACTCGAACAAGGTCATGAACCTCGACCGCTTCGATCTCGCCTGATCGGGCCAACGAAACTGAAGTCGGAACCTCTGGGGCGGGCCGTTGCGGTCCGCCCCATTTCGTATGGGATCATGGCCCGTTTCGGCCAATTTCCGGCGGTAAAGCCCGGGCGATGAAAAACGGGTCGTAATGCTCTATATTGTGCACTGCATCATGGGACGCGAACGATGCTGAACGACAAGCGCATCCTGCTCGTCATCTCAGGCGGCATTGCCGCCTACAAGTCACTTGAACTGATTCGCCTGCTCCAGGACAGGGGCGCATCGGTGCGCTGTGTCATGACTGCGGGCGCTCAGCAGTTTGTCACGCCGCTCGCGGCTGCCGCGCTTTCGGGTGACAAGGTCTTTACCGAACTTTTCTCGCTGACCGACGAAGCCGACATGGGCCATATCCGCCTTTCGCGCGAAGCCGACCTGGTTGTGGTCGCGCCCGCGACCGCCGATCTGATGGCCAGGATGGCTGCGGGCCTGGCCGATGATCTTGCCACCACCGTGCTGCTTGCGACCGACAAACCTGTCCTGATCGCGCCGGCCATGAACACCATGATGTGGGATCACGCCGCGACCCGGCGCAATACCGCCCGTCTGGTCGCCGATGGCATTGCCATGGTCGGACCCGAAGCCGGCGATCTCGCCTGTGGTGAAGTCGGTTCCGGACGCATGAGCCAGCCTGGCGATATCGTCACTGCGGTCGAAACAATGCTTGCCGGTACAGGCGAGCGCCCGCTTGCCGGGCGTCATGCCCTGGTCACCAGCGGGCCGACCCACGAGCCGATCGATCCCGTGCGTTACATCGCCAACCGTTCCTCGGGTAAACAGGGCCATGCCATTGCCGCGGCCTGTGCCCGGTTGGGCGCGAAGGTCACGCTGGTTTCGGGCCCCGTGGCGCTGGCCGACCCCGCAGGCGTCGATGTCGTTAGGGTCGAAACCGCACGCGACATGCTGAGCGCCTGTGAAGGTGCCCTGCCTGCCGATGTCGCGGTCTGTGCCGCAGCCGTCGCCGATTGGCGGGTTGCCCAGGCAGCCGAAACCAAGATGAAGAAAAACGGCAGTGGTCTGCCCGATCTCGAACTCGCCGAAAATCCCGATATCCTGGCCACGCTCTCGGCCCGCAACCACGGCCGGCCCGCTCTGATGGTCGGCTTTGCCGCCGAGACCGGCGATGTCGTGGCCTATGCCCAGACCAAACTCGCCGCCAAGGGCTGTGACTGGATCGTCGCCAACGATGTCTCGCCTTCCAGCGGGACCTTCGGCGGCGACGACAACACGGTCCATCTCGTCAGCGCCGGCGGGGTCGAGGACTGGCCGCGCATGGCCAAGGACCAGGTCGGCGAACGGCTCGCGCGGCGCATCGCCGATCACCTCGCCGCATGAGCGTTGCCGTGCGCATCCTGTGCCTGCCCCATAGCGAGGGCCTGGCGCTTCCGGCCTATGCCACGCCGGGCTCGGCAGGCATGGATCTGCGCGCCGCGATCGAGGATGGGGTTGCGCTTGCGCCGGGTTGCCACGCCATGCTTGCCACCGGCCTCGCGATTGCGCTGCCTGATGGTTACGAGGCGCAGATCCGGCCGCGCTCCGGGCTCGCCGCCAAGCACGGTGTCACGGTGCTCAACAGCCCGGGCACGGTCGACAGCGATTATCGCGGCGAGATAAAGGTCCTGCTGATCAACCACGGCCGGGAGGCCTTCACCATCGCGCGCGGCGAACGTATCGCCCAGATGGTCATCGCCCCGGTCACCCAGGTCACGCTGCAGGAAGTTGCGGAGCTCGACGCAACCGAACGCGGCAGTGGCGGCCACGGCTCGACCGGTACCAGCTAGAGCCCGATCGGCTCAGATCGCATCGATCAGAGCCGTGAATCGGTCTCTAAACATTTGAAGAAGAGCAAGATTCACATAACAGGTCGCCTCGACCTGACATCATCTTGCTCTGGGAAACCCGTCATGCTCGCTCTGCGCCCCAACTGCGAATACTGCGACAAGGACCTGCCGCCTGATTCCGCCGAGGCGCGAATCTGTTCCTACGAGTGCAAATTCTGTGCCGATTGCGTCGAGACCCACCTCCACAATGTCTGCCCCAATTGCGGCGGAGGTTTCGTGGCGCGCCCGATACGGCCGGCCACGGCGCGGCGTGGCGGGGTATCACTCGAACACCAGCCGGCTTCGGCCGAACAGGTTCGTCTCAGCCATGACAAAAAAGAGATCGCGGCGTTCGTGAAAACCCTGAAGGACATCGCGCCGGGTGAACGCTGATCGCCATGGTCGAGATCCGCACACCTGAGCCGCGTGACCTTGAAGCCTTTTATGCGATCTCTCTGGCGACCGGAGACTTCGGCCGGGATGCCGGCGATCTCTACAGGGACGCCCATCTGATGGGGTTTATCTATTCAGCACCCTATGCGGTGCTGACTCCGCAGACCTGCCTGGTGGCGCAGGACGATGACGGTGTCGGCGGTTATGTCGTCGGGGTTCACGACACCCGAGGTTTCGAGGCGCGCCTGGAACAGGAATGGTGGCCTGACTTGCGCCGGCGTTACGCCGAACCGGCAGGTGATCCGGCCGGTTGGACGCCCGATGAGCGCCGCCACCACAGACTGCATCATCCCCTGATCACGCCGGCAGCCGTGTTGGCGGACTATCCCGCCCATGTTCACCTCAACCTGTTGCCCCGGATGCAGGGACAGGGGCTGGGCCGCAAGCTGTTGGCTGCATGGATGGCGCTGATGTGCCCGGAAAAACGGCTTGGCGTTCATGCAGGTCTCAATCCCAACAACCCCGGCGCGATGGCCTTCTGGCCCGCATGCGGATTCGTTCCACTTGATCCCGTGCCCGGCGGCGACCTGGCCAATCTGGCCAATCCGTTCTGGCATGGCCGTTTCATGGGCCCGTCGGAAGGCCGGTAACGGCGAGACTTGCCAAGGTCGCGGTGTCCGACCACCTTATGGGCCATGGACATTACCGATTTCACCGAAGAACAGCTGCACCGCTACGCGCGCCATATCGTCATGCCTGAAGTCGGCGGCACCGGTCAGGTCAAGCTCCTGAACGCCAGCGTGCTGCTGGTTGGCGCCGGCGGGCTGGGCGCGCCGCTTGCGATGTATCTCGCTGCTGCGGGCGTGGGCACGCTGGGCATTGTCGACAACGACCATGTCGAGCTCTCCAACCTGCAGCGCCAGGTGGCCCACACGACCGAGCGCGTGGGTATGGCCAAGACCGAAAGCGCGGAGATGACGGTCATGGCGCTCAATCCCGATGTCACGGTGATCCGCCATCAGGAACGGCTCGAACACCACAACGCTCTGGAGATCATCGGTGGTTACGACGTGGTCTGCGACGGCACCGACAACTTCCCGACGCGTTATCTGATCAACGATGCCTGCTTCATGGCAGGCAAGCCCCTGGTCAGCGCCGCGATGATGCGCTTTGACGGCCAGCTCACGACCTTCCGCGCCCATGAGGCTGCCGAGAACCCGTGCTACCGCTGCCTTTTCCCCGAGATGCCGCCCGAAGGCCTGGTGCCGTCCTGTTCGGAAGCCGGTATCTTCGGCGCGATTGCAGGGGTGATGGGCACGCTCCAGGCCGCCGAGGTACTCAAGGAAATCCTGGGCATCGGCGAGAGCCTGTTCGGCACCCTGGTGATCTACGATGCGCTGGCAACCGAGTTCCGCCGTGTCGGTTATGGCGCGGATCCTGATTGTGCCCTGTGCGGCAGCCAGGCCACGATCACCGACCTCAGCGGCCACGCCGCCCACGCGAAGACGGGCCAGTCGTGACCGTTGCCACGCCACTCGGGCTTGTCGTGCTCTCGGGCGACTACGCCCGTGTGCACTACGCGCTGATGATGGCATCGGCGGCTGCCACCATCGACCGTCCGGTCACCGTGTTTGTCACCATGGATGCCGTGCCGCTGCTGGAATCCGGGGAAGGCTGGCGCAGGTTGGCGGGTTCGGACCGCGACGACGACCTCAAGGGCCGGGGTGTGGCCGACATGGAGACCCTGCTCCAGGCCTGCACGGCGCTTGACGTCGGCATGATGGTCTGCGAGGCCGGGCTCAAGGGCCTGGATGTAGCCGAAGATGCGTTGCGCGACGACCTCGGTGTCGAGGTCACCGGTCTGGTCACCTTCTATCAGACTTTGGGCGACGGACAGATCGTCAGCCTTTAGCCGACTGGCCCTTGCTGTCTTCTTGACTGGCGCGACCATTTCTTTCAGGGTTACCGGGCCGTCTGGTACACGGCATCTCGCGAACAAGGACCATCTTTCACCCCCCAGGAGGTGAGTCGGATGGTTGTTTGCGCCTTGTCCGACCGCCCTTCCGCAGAGACGGAGATTCGGACATGAGCGAGCCCCTCGAAGACATCGCCACCGTTGATATCGCTGCGTTGTTTAAGGCCGCATCATCCGGCGCTGGCATCGAGACCGACCGGGCCGTGCTTTCTGCCATGAAACGGTGCAACGGTTTCGTCGCAACAGGCTTTCCCCGCAGCGACGAACTCGACGCGCGGATCGGTCGCTTGCTGACCTTCTTTGATCTACCGGAAGACCAGCGCATGGCGCTCGCCACACGTCGTTTCCGACCCGAGGCCAGCCATTGTTATCGCGGCTTCTTCCCGCTTCCGTGTAAGCGGGGCTGGGCGCACAACGAGATCTTCGACTACGGGCCCGCTGTGCCCTCACAGGCACCGGATGGCCACCCTGTGAAGGTTTTCCTGGAGGAGATGAACCAATGGCCGGATCCCGCGCCGGAGCCGGGTTGGGCTGTTGAGGCTCTGGCGCTTCTTGCCGAACTACGCGAGATCGCCGCGGCGGTGATGGCGGCTCTCGCACGGGCTCTGGCGCTTGATGTCGACACCTTCATGGCGGCTTTCGACGACGACAACGGAACCCTGCGCATCCTGCATTACCCGCCTGTCCCCGATGACTTTGTTGCGGCGACCGGCGAAGAACTGCCCGAAGTGGTCGACGGAATGGGTCGAAGGATCATCACACGAAGCCATGTCGATGCCTGCGTGCTATCGCTGCTCTGGCAGGACGATGTGGGTGGCTTGCAGTACGAAGGTGATGACGGCCGGTGGCGCGAGGTTCCTGCACGGCCCGGGGCGTTGTCAATCCATTGCGGTCAGGCGCTCGAAAACATGACGGAGGGACGCCTGAAAGGGACGCCGCACCGGGTCATCGGCACGGGACGTGATCGTTGCTCCATGGGTATGTTCCTGGAGCCGATGTTTGCGGCCGCTATCGGTCATGATTCCGGGGGGGCGCCGATCACCTACGCCGATCACATGAAGCATGATTTTGCCGGTCTCGACATCTACGCCGATGTCATGGGCGACGCTGTCGCGGAGTGAGACGATGACGTTGACCATTCCCACCACGACCGAGCTCGACATCGCGCCGCTCTTTGCGGGTGGCGCGGAACCCGCCCTGGATCGAAGGATCGCGGAGGTTCTGGAGAGCGAAGCCAGCTTTGTCGCTACTGGATTTCCGGGCTGCGACGGCTATGACACCCGCATCTCCGAAATCCTGCGGTTCTTCGACCTTGGGCAGGAAGACAAAATGGCCTGTGCCACACAGAGTGACCGTCCGACCCATCCCAACATCTATCGTGGCTATTATCCCCTACCCGACGAACCTCATTTTTCGCACCACGAGATCTTCGATATCGGGCCTGAACCTGCAATGACATCGCCCGACGTGCCGGGTGCGGAGTCTTTCCGCGAGGACAATGTCTGGCCGGACAGGGAGCCCGTCGCGGGATGGCGGACGAAGCTGCTTTTGCTGTTTCGCGAGGAACGCGCGATCGGTGTGGCCGTGATGGCGGCAGCCGCGCGCGGTCTGGGCCTCGGGGATGAGACGGTGATCGCGGCGGCAGGCAGCCGCAACGGGACCCTGCGGTTGTTGCACTATGCCCCCATGCCTGAGGGCTTCGAAGTGATCGCCGAAGACGGCCTGCCCCCCGGTGAGATCGGCGACGGCCGCCGCCTGGTTGGAAGTGCCCATATCGACACGGGCCTGATGTCGGTGCTCTGGCAGGACCACAGGGGCGGGCTGCAGATGCAGGGACGCGACAGTGTCTGGCGAGAGGTGGAAGCACGGGCCGATGTGCTCTCGATCCACATGGGTGACCTGATGCATGGACTGACTGGCGGGCGCCTGCACGCCACCCGGCATCGTGTCCTGAGTCAGGGGTTCGACCGCTGCTCGGTGGGTCTGTTTGTCGAGCCGGACTTCGAGACCGATGTCGTCGCGCCGTCAGTTGGCCCGGCGGTGAGTTACGCCCGCCATCTGGTCAACGAGTATCCCGACCGCTTCGAGGCCAAGACGGCGGCCTGACGGCGCTAACGTTCAGTCCGGCACGCCTGCCTTGCGCAGACCGCCCAGAAACAGATCTCCCCCTACCTTCCAGCGCCGGCAGCGCCTTGTCGAGATAGTCGACGGTGACATCGGGGTTGACCGCGCGTGCCCGGCGCAACGCGTCTGCGGCACGTTCACGCTCGTCCCTGTTGCCAAGCGCGCTGAGCTCCCCGAGGAAGGCATAGATTGCAGCATTCGGGTTCTGTTGCGCGGCCTTGGAGACGGCAATCGCCTCGTCGTAGTCTTCGAGCATCACGAGTGCGATCGCCTTGCTGGCGAGAAAAACCCACATGAGCTGGTCGTGCGGGCTGATGCGGATCGCCCGGTCGATCGCGGCGACACCCTCTTCGCGCTTGCCGATGTGCCACAGGGCGTGACCCTGGATCATGTGCGCCAGAGCGAAGTTCGGGTTGAGCTCGATCGCGCGTTCCAGCGCTGCCAGGGCTTCGTCGAAGCGACGCGTATAGATGCTCGCGCTCCCGATTGTGAGGTACGCGAAAGGTTCATTCTCGTCCAGCTTGGCCGCCCTGCGCCCCAGCCTGAGTGCCATCGCGATGTCGCCTTCGGGGTCCGGCGAAATGCCGTGGAGAATGCGCACGCAGTGAGCATATCCAAGGCTGGCGGTGGCGACGGCGAAGCTGGGATCAAGCTCGACAGCACGGCTCAGGAACGCGATCGCTGCTTCGCATTCCTCAGGGCTGTAACGGAATAGGTGCCACATGCCGCGCTGGTAGTTTTCCCAGGCGTCGAGGTTGTCAGGCGGTTTCCTGAGCGCACGCATCTGCTCGGAGAGTTCCAGCTTTGGCTGCAGTGCCCGGACGATGGCGAAGGTCACTTCGTCCTGGACGGCAAAAATGTCTTCAAGGTCGCGGTCGTAACGTTCGGCCCAGAGATGGCTGCCGCTGGCCGCCTCGATCAGCTGGGCGGTCACGCGCGCCCGGTTGCCGGCCTGGCGCATGCTGCCCTCCAGCACGTAGCGCACGCCGAGCTGGCGGCAGACCTCGCTTATGTCGACCGCCTTGCCCTTGAAGGTGAAGGTGGAGTTGCGCGCGATGACAAAAAGCGAGCGGAACCTGGAGAGTTCCGTGATGATGTCTTCTGTGATGCCGTCGGCGAAGAACTCCTGCTCTGGATCCCCCGACATGTTGGTGAAGGGGAGCACGGCGATTGAAGGTTTGTCGGGAAGAGCCAGCGCGACCGGTTTCGTTGCCATTTCGATGTTACCAGGCACCCAGCGCCACACACGCACCATGCCCTCAATGTTCTTGAACGCTTCCTCACCGCCGTCCTCGAACGCGACCTGGACCTTGCCCTTGACCTGGTCGTGTGCCGAGCCCGACAGGCAGATGCCGCCGGGCTCTGCCGCTGCCTCCAGCCGGGCTGCGAGGTTGACGCCCTCGCCATAGACCTCGCTGCGATCCTCGATCACGTCGCCCAGGTTGATGCCAATGCGGATGCTGACGCGTTCGTTCTCGGGTTTGCCGGCATTGCCCTCGGCCAGGCCGTTCTGGATCTCTGCCGCCGTGTCGACCGCCAGCACAACACAGCACGGTGCCGCCCGCCGTGCCGATCTGCGCGGTCACGTCATCCAGCATTGCCATGACGCGCCGGTGCGTGCCGACCTCGTCGGCCCCGGTCAGCCGGCTGTAGCCGGCGACATCGGCGTAGAACACCGCTGTCAATCGGCGGGTGACGCTCATGCCCCGAGCCCCCACAGGTGGCCGCAGTCCAGCACTGCGTCCTGGCGCGGATCATACAGCCAGCAACCGATTGTGCTATGCTCTTCCGCCGCTGGCTGGCAGGTTGTACGGTTGTAAAACCGGAAACGGGCGGGAAGGCACAGATGACAAATGTGCAGGGTCTCCATCGGCAAGAACTCCACGAAGCGCTAAACGATGCGGTTCTCGAAGGCATGACGGCCACGACCGGTGAGGCCAAGGGCCTGCCCAACGCGGCGTTTACCGATTCCGCCTTTCTGGAGCTTGAGCGCAAACACCTCTTCAGCCGCACCTGGGTCTTTGCAGGCTCGCGCAGTGCGGTGTCTGAACCCGGCGCGGTGCGGTGTCTCGAGGTCGCCGGCCGCCAGCTTTTCATGGCGACCGACGCCAAGGGCGAGACACGGGTCTGGTTCAACGTCTGCCCGCACCGGGGCGCCAGGCTTGTGGTCGAGGATCAGGACAAGGCTGCGGTCCTGACCTGTCCCTATCACGGCTGGTCGTTCGGGCTCGATGGCGGCCTGCGCGCGCGGCCGCACTATCACGCCCCCCTGGAGCACGACAGGCAAGGCAGCAAGGCCGAACGCGATTGTCTGTTCGAGGTCCGCTCGGCGATCTGGCACGACTGGGTGTTCGTCAACATCGACGGCCAGGCGCCCGCTTTCGAGGACTACATGGCGCCGGCCATGAAGGCCTACGAGGACTGGAACCTGGGCGCGCTCCGGCTGGCCCACTACCAGCCCTTCGAGTTCCATGCCAACTGGAAGCTGGTGGTCGAGAACTTCTGCGACAACTACCACGTTTTCATGGTGCATCCCGCGCTCCACGATGCGCAGGAGCCGCGCGACCGTTTCGGCATGTCGCCTGATGGTGTCCACATGTTCAACCGCTTCGTCATCGGCGTCGAAGGTCGCGGTCTGACGCCCGACCCGGACGGCCCGACCCTGCCGGAGATCCCGGATCTGCCCGACGCGCTGGAGAAGGATTCGCCGTTCTGCAATCTCTTTCCCAACGCCACGATGGCGATTTTCCCGACCAACGTTGCGTTCTTCAGCTTCGAGCCGGTAACGGTCGACGAGACCATCATGCATGTCTGGTTCTATTTCGCGGGCGATGCCGCCCATGACGAGGAGCACCGTGCGGGCCGCGAGGCGGTGATCGCAGAATGGGCCAACCTAAACGCCGAGGATTCCGGCATTTGTCACCGCCTGCAGGAAGGGCGCACCTGCGATGCCTATGACGGCGGCCGTTTCGCGCCCTACTGGGACGCGGGCACGCTCCATTTTCATAGACAGATAGCCGACGCCATCCGCGGTGAAGGCGCGTTTTTGCGGTAGGATTTTTTGTTGTTTGTTTAGCCTCAGGCGCCGGTGTTCGCTCCGCTCACTTGGCTTCCGCGCCTTTGGCGCGCCGGTGCGGTCGCACCGGTCAGCGGCCGCTTCGCTCTCGTCGCCGAACACTGTCACTGAAGGTGGCGGATGCTCCCGCCCCAACCACATCCACAGCCGTCATGCCCCCACTTGATGGGGGCATCCATCCCGAACCCCATAGACCCGCACCGGCGGGAGATGGATCGCTCGGTCAAGCCGGGCGAGGACGAGGGAGGTGGATGTTGGTGACAGCGGGAGGCCCGGTCAGGGCCGAAGGCGAGCGACTGCGAGCCCGCCGTGCGAGCGGCGAAAGCCAAGTGAGCGGAGCGAACGCTGGCGCCAGAGGCTAAAACAAAAACCCCTACAGCAGCGTATCGATCACCCGGTCAGGCGGCTTGTGGCCGTCGGCGAAGGTCTTGATGTTGATGATGACCTTTTCGCCCATGTCGATCCGGCCTTCGATCGTGGCCGAGCCCATGTGGGGCAGCAGAACGACATTCTCCAGGGCGACCAGCTTGGGGTTCACCGCAGGCTCGTGCTCGAAGACATCAAGGCCGGCGCCGGCAATCTCGCCGGCTTTCAGCATCCGGGTCATGGCCTGCTCGTCGATTACCTCGCCGCGTGACGTGTTCACGATGACGGCTGTGTTCTTGAGCAGCTTCAGGCGTCTGGCCGACAAAAGGTGGAACGTGCCTGGCGTATGGGGGCAGTTGACCGAGATGATATCCATGCGGGCCAGCATCTGGTCGAGGCTTTCCCAAAAGGTCGCCTCGAGCTCCATTTCGCTGTGCTCGGGGAGCTGACGCCGGTTGTGATAATGGATCGAAAGGCCGAATCCCCTGGCGCGGCGTGCCACGGCCGAGCCGATTCGGCCCATGCCGATGATGCCCAGCCGTTTGCCCCATAGCCGGTTGCCCAGCATGTGCGTCGGGCTCCAGCCGGTCCATTCGCCGCTCCGGATCATGCGTTCGCCCTGGCTGACCCGGCGGATCACATCCAGGATCAGCGCCATCGTCATGTCGGCGGTGTCTTCGGTCAGGACACCGGGTGTGTTGGTCACGGTGATGCCGCGCTCGCGCGCAGCGGCCAGGTCGATATGGTCGACACCGGTGCCGAAATTGGCGATCAGCCTCAGGTTTTCACCAGCCTGGGCCAGAATCCCCTTGTCGATCCGATCGGTCAGAGTCGGGACCAGAACATCGGCTGTCTTGACCGCGACGACCAGATCTTCTCGGGTCATCGGGTGATCATCATCGTTGAGCCGTGTGTCGAAAAGCTCCATCATCCGCGTCTCGATAACGTCGGGTAGCTTTCTGGTCACAATGACGATTGGTTTTTTGGCTCGGGCCATGCGTGTTTTTACTGCCTCGCTGCGACGGAGCCCCCGAACATCGGGGCGCGCGCTCTTTAACAAATACGATCCCGTGAGACAACGCAACGCGGTGTCGCGTGTCGTGCATATCTTATGTTTGTGCATTGCCGCGATGTTTTTTTGTCGCGGTGCGGTGGCCGATGACCCGTTGCCCCTGCCGCGATTTGCCTCTCTGGGGGATGATAAGGTCTATATGCGGGCCGGGCCGGGCCAGAATTATCCGGTCGACTGGGTCTTCGTGCGCGAAGGTCTGCCGGTCGAGATTGTGCGTGAATACGAACAATGGCGGTTGGTGCGCGACATCGACGGCACCGAAGGCTGGATTCACCGCATCATGCTATCGGGCTCGCGCATGGTGATCGTATCGGGCACAAGCCAGCGAACCGCCTATGACGGGCCCAGCCTGGACGAAGAGGTCGCCTTCCGCGCCGAACCCGGCGTTCAGGGCGAGCTGATCTCGTGCGACGGCACCTGGTGCCGGATTGAAGTCGAAGATGTGAAAGGCTGGATGCCCATGGCCGATCTCTGGGGCGTCTACCCGGAAGACGGCGGTGGCTGATGTCATGCGCCGTGTCGCGCTGAAACAACGGCCCGACGGCGAGCCTGTCGCTGGTGATTTCGAAGTGCTCGAAGACGCGCTGCCCAGGCTCGGACAAAACGAGGTGCTGGTTGCCGCACGGTTTCTTTCGATCGACCCGTATGTCCGTACCATGATCGATGCCGACAACCCCTATGGTGCGCCGATGCCGCTGGGCCAGACGATCACAGGCGACATGGCAGGTGAAGTCGTGGCTTCCAGCAATCCTGATTATGCCGTCGGTTCATGGGCTGCAGGCCGTCTGGGCTGGGCCAGTCACGGGTTTGATGACGGCAGCCGCCTGCGACCGCTTGATCCGGCGCTGGGTGAACTGCCGCTTCATCTGGCGCTGTTCGGCTCCTCGGGTCTGACCGCCTATTTCGGCATGCTGGAGTTGGGCAGGCCACGCCCGGGCGATCAGGTGCTGGTCTCAGGTGCCGCCGGTGCGGTCGGGCAGGTTGCCGGTCAGATCGCAAAGGCAGTGGGCGCCCGTGTTGTCGGGATCGCCGGTGGCCAAACCAAGTGCGGGCACCTCGTGGAGGTGCTGGGCTTTGATGGCGCGATCGATCATCGCGCCGGCGAGATCCCAGCCGCCCTGGACCAGCGTTTTCCCGACGGCATCGATGTCTATTACGACAACATTGGAGGCCCGATCACCGACGCGGTGATGGCGCGCCTTGCCCATCGGGCACGGGTCGTGGTCTGTGGTGAAAGCTCGCAATACGATGCGATTGGCCACGAGTACCGGCCCAGCATTCTGGGCCCGTTGATGGACAGCCGCGCGACGATGTCAGGCCTGCTGGTCTCCGACTTCAGCCACCGTTACGACGAAGGCCGTGCCGCCCTGGCCGCACTCCATCGCGACGGCCGCCTGAAGGTCGAATTCGATATCATCGACGGGCTTGACTATGCGGCTGCCGCGCTGATCGGCATGCTCAAGGGCGAAAACACCGGCAAACGGCTGGTGCGGATCTAACTTCTTCTAACTCCACACCGCCTGGCAGATGCGTCGCCAGTTGCCGCCCAGGATGGCGCGGATGGCGTCGTCGTCATAGCCGGCTTCCAGCATGCAGGCGGTCAGGCCGACGAGATCTTCGGGCAGGGCCATCTTCACCCCGGCCCAGTCGGGATCGCGCGCCTCGGGCCATTCGTCGGGCCGGGCGCGGATGAAAGCCGAAATCGCCTCAGGGTCAAAGACCGAATCGATGCCGAGCCCGACATGGTCGGGGCCGACCAGGCTGACGAAATGATCGAGATGGCGGAAGAGAGTCTGGGGACTACAGTCAGGATCACCGTGGTACATGCTGCTGCCTGAAATCCCGACCATACCGCCGGTTGCCGCACAGGCCCTGACCTCTTCATCGGAGATGTTGCGCGGGTGAGGGATCAGCGCGGCCGCATTGCTGTGGGTGAAGACGCAAGGTTTGGTGGCGTGTTCCATTGCCAGCATCGCGGTGTGGTGGCCGCAGTGGCTGAGGTCAAGCAACATGCCGACACGTCCCATCTCGGTCACCAGTGAGCGGCCGAAATGAGTCAGGCCGCCATCCTCGACTTCCATGCAGCCGCCGCCTGCCGAGTTGCTCTGGTTGAAGGCGAGCAGTGCCATGCCGATGCCAAGCTCGTAGAAGGCCGCGACCATGTCGAGAATGCGCTCGAAACAGCGCGTGCTTTCAAAGTGGAGCAGTGCGGCGAGCTTACCGTCAGCAACGGCGGCATCAATCTCTGCCACGGTGCGGCACAACGCCACTGTGTCGCTGAAAGCACCGAGCTCGCGTTTGATCGCGGCAATGCGTTGCACCGCCTCACCGATGTTGTGGTTGTCGCCTGCCACGGTGATCGAGACGATGTTGTGGCCCGCGGCGCGAAAACGCTCGAGCTTGCCCAGATCGTTGCCGCACCAGGGCTCCCACGGCCAGACCATGTCCTAGACCACGGCGTCACGATGCAGCGCCCGGGCCTGTGCGTCCGGTTCGTCCGTCATGACCCATCCTCGCCGTCGAGGAAGCCGCTCTTGCGATAGGCGGGTTCGGGGTAGTTGTAGAATCCGGAACCCGAGGCGACGCCCAGTTCACCGGCCTCGACCATGCGGACCAGAAAGTCCGGCGGCGGGTCGGCCGGATCGCCGCTGGCCTCGTGATAGACCTTCTCGACCGCGACAACCGAATGCAGGCCGATATCGTCCATCAGGCCGCAGGGGCCCATCTCGGTGCCAAAGGTCATCATCCAGGCCCGGTCGATATCTCCCGGCGTTGCATGGCCTTCGGCAATCTGGCGCAACACCTCTTTTTTGATGACACGCCACAGGCGGTTGAAGGAATAACCCAGCTGCTCCTTGCGCGTGCGCACCGGAACCATGCCGATGACCCGGGCCCAGGCTTCTGCAAAGGCGATGGTCTCGTCGGCCACCGTGTCGGCGGTCATCAGTTCGACCAGTTTCGAGACGCGAGGATCGGTGAAGTTGAGTGAGAAAAACTGCGCGGGCCGGCCACAGGATTCCGCCATGGGCGAACACATCAGGGCCGAAGCGTTGGTCCCGAGATAGGCATTACCGGGCAGCACCGCAGACATTTCAGCATGCACGGCCTGCTTGAGAGCGAGCCGTTCGGGGACGTTCTCGAAACCAAGTTGTGCGCCTTCCAGTGCTGCCTTGAGCGAAGCCGCAACGATGAGGTGGCGGTCGATCGCTGCCCGTTCCTCACCCTCGCTCCAGGACAGTGCCAGGGCCCGCGAGCTTTCCGCCTTGCCTTCCTCGAGATCAAAGAAACGGGTTTCAAGCCCCGCCCGGGCGCAGGCCCAGGTGACCTTGGTTCCCATCACGCCGGCACCGACGATCCCGACCGGAAGGCTGGGATCGAAGGCAGGCAGGTCATGCATCACCGGTGTTTACTCGAACTGGGTCTCGCGCCAGCGGATGGGGGCGCCCAGGCCCTTTTCCTTCTTCACGGCTTCGAACTGCTTGTACTGCTCGGTCTCCTGGGCATCGAGAATACCGCCGACTTCGACGCCATAGGTGATGGCACTGCGCAGCCCGGCAATTTCCGCACCCTGGTTGATCGCGGCCTTGGTTGTCTGCAGTCCTTCAAGCGAGATCGCCGAAGCGCGCTTGGCATAACGCATGGTCTCTTCTTCGAGCTTGTCGGCCGAGAAGACCTTGTTGACCATGCCGAACTGACGCGCTTCCTCAGCCGTGATCATGTCGCCGGTGTAGAGCAGCTCGCGCGTGCGCTTGAGGCCGATGATCCACGGCATGATGACTGCGGGCGGTGCGGTCGAGAAGCGGATCTCGGGCTCGCCGAACATCGCTTCCTCTGATGCATAAGTGATGCAGCACATCATGGCGAGTTCGCAGGAACCGGCCAGGCAATAACCCCGCACCATGGCGATCACCGGCTTGGAGCAATCCCAGGGGCCGTACTCGAAATCGGCGCAGTCCTTCAGCATCTTGCGTGTGCCCATGGGGCCGCGGCCGTAGGTTTCGACCCAGTTGTATTTGAGGTCGTAGCCCGCGCCGAAATGGGGACCGTCGGCGGTCAGGATGATGACCGAGACGTCGTTGTTGTCATCAAGCTCGCGCAGTACGCCCGAAAGTTCGGCCATGAACGGCGGGTTCATGGAGTTCATCTTCGCGGCGCGGTTGATCGTCACCTTGGCGACCTTGTCGTTGATCTCGCAGAGCACTTCACCGGTCATGGTCTTCTTCTCCTTCAGGTCGTTTGTTGCGGCACCACCAGGGCATCAACGGCAAGCGCACCGTCGGGCCCGGCGATTACCGGGTTGAGATCGAGTTCTGAAATCGTAGCACCAAGCGTGGCCGCCAGAACGGAGAATCGCGCCAGCATATCGGCAAGCGCGTCGATATCGGCGGCAGGCCTGCCGCGCACGCCGTCAAGCAGGGCGCGACCCTTCAAACGGTCAATCAGGCTTCGTGCGAATGCGATATCAAATGGCGGCACGGCCAAAAGGCTGTCTTTGAGCACCTCGACGAAGATACCGCCGGTACCGACCAGCACCAGCGGACCGAACTGCGGATCCTGGATCAGCCCGAACACCATCTCCGTTCCCGCCGGCGCCATCGGTGCGACAAGGCAGCGCGGTCCCAGACGTTCGGCCATGTCGTCATAAGCCTGTCCCACGGCATCTGCGCCCATGAGGCCCAGATGAACCCCGCCGACGTCGGATTTGTGCTGAATGCCGGCTTCGGCTGTTTTCAGGACAACGGGCCCACCCATTTTGTCTGCGGCTGCCAGCACGGCAGCGCGGTCTTCGACAATCGCCATCTCGGGCACGGCAATGCCGAAGTCTCCGGCGAGCGCCAGACCCTCGGCTTCGTCGAGCGGGGCGCCGGAGCCAAGGCGTGCGCGCCAGTGTTCGATGACTGCGCTCTCGGGTGCGACGGGCACAACCATCGATGCTGGTGCAAGATGGTCGCGCCAGACCATCATCGCCGCCATGGCTTTCATGCCGGCTCCCATGCCATCGAGAAAGCGGATGCCGGTGCCTTCCAGCATGGCGACAGTTTCATGGACCACGCCACCGGGCACACAGTTCACAAACGCCATGGGTTTTCCGGTTTCACGGGCAATGGCGTGGGCGCCTTCGACGAAGGAGCCGCGGAATTCTTCGCCATCGCGCATATCGGCGATCCAGGCGCCGGCCGCGCAGTCGGGATCGGACATGAGCGCACGCCAGCAATCGAGAAAGATCGAGACATAGTCGTGCCCGGTGCCCCAGGCATCGAGCGGATTGACCGGGTCGAGACCGTATTCCAGCCGGTCGGCCAGGGCCGCGGTGGTGGTGGGCGAGATCTCGGCAAACCGGAGACCGGCGTCTGAAGCCTGATCAACAAGATGCTCGCGTTCGCCGCCTGAATCGGTGATCGCGACCAGGCCGCCAGCGCCAAACGGGCGCGGCTGGGTCGCCATCTGCAGCGTTGCAATCATCTCGGGCAAGTCATAGACGCGGATGACGCCGTGGCGTTCGAAGATCGCATCATAGGCGGCATCATCGCCTGCAAGCGCGCCGGAATGGCTCATCGCCATCTTTACGCTTTCTTCCGTGCGGGCCGCCTTGAGCGCGACCACAGGCACACCCTGTGCCTTTGCCTTGTCGGCCGCGGCACAAAAGCCCGCGGGATCGCGGATCGTCTCGATGTAGAGCGCGATGGCCCGGGTCGAGGGAAGCTCTAGCGCGTAATCCATGTAGTCGGCGGTGGTCGTTGCGATTTCCTGGCCTGCCGTGATGGTCAGGTTGAACTTCAGCCGTCCGTCGTTCTGGACCAACCCGCCATAGATCGAGCCGGACTGGGAGATCAGCGTGATCGATCCGGGGTCCTTGCTCGCATTGCCGCTGGCCAGCGTGACCTGGGTTCCCTCGTCATAATTGACGAAGCCCGACCCGTTCCCGCCGCAGACCATCAGGCCCGCCCCTTGCGCCTTGGTTCTCAGCCGAACCAACAGGGGAGGATCGGTGTCGTTTTCCAGGTAACCCGAAGAAAAGATCGTGACCGCTGGAATGCCGGCCGCGATGGCATCGTCGAGCACCGCTTCGACCCTTGCGTTGGCGACGTTCAGCATGGCGTGGTCGACCGGCTTTTCGATGGCCGCCAGGTTGGGCAGGCAGGGCCGCTCGTCGATCTCGTCGTATCGGGGATTGATCAGGTGGATGTCGCCGTTGAAACCGCTGTCGGCCAAGGCCCGATAGGACATCCAGCCGAAGGTAGACTGTTTGGGTGACGCGCCCACGATGGCAACAGAACGGGGGCAGAGAAGCGGCCGTAAACGATGCTGAACCATGACAAGAACCTGTCTGACAAATTCGTTCCGAAACCTTAGAGCGAATGCAGGCCGGTGCAAGACGGAAAGACGTCCTGGGACCTCATCCGGCGCTGATTTGGACGGGATCCCGCAAGCGCAAGAACCGGAATGACATTGTGAGAGCTGTGGCGATAGTCTGCGCCCATGTCCACACCCGCCCCCACGCTCGACTCAATCGCCTGGCTGCTTCTGGTCGCATTGTCGCTCGTCTGGGGCGCCTCGTTTTTCTTCGCTGAGGTCGCCCTTGTCGAGCTGCCACCCATCACGATTGTAACCCTGCGCATGATCATCGGGGTCGCCGGGCTATGGGCCATCGTCGCGGTGATTCGGCCCGTCATGCCCAGGGACCGTGCGACCTGGCGCGATCTCATCGTCATGGGGCTCCTCAACAACGCCATTCCGTTCAGCCTGATCGTGACCGGTCAGATCTGGATCACCGGCGGACTTGCCAGTGTGCTGAATGCCACCACGCCGGTCTTTGGCGTGATTGCCGCGCATTTTTTCACCAGTGACGAACGTCTGACGCCCAACCGGTTGGCTGGCGTTGTGCTCGGTTTCCTTGGTGTCGTGGTGCTGATGGGGCCCTCGGTGATCGGCAACAGCGAGGCTCAGCTGATCGGCGGAGCCTTCTTGCTTGCGGCGGCGGTTTCCTATGCCACGGCTGGTTTGTGGGGGCGCCGTCTGCGCCATCTTCCTCCGGTCAGTGCCGCGACCGGGCAGGCGAGCTGTTCGATGGTAATGTTGATTCCGGTCGCCCTGGTTCTTGAGCAGCCCTGGAAACTTGCCATGCCGTCGGCCGAAGTCTGGGGTTCGCTTGTCGGGATAGGGCTGCTCTCGACCACGCTGGCCTACCTGATGTTCTTTGCCATTCTGAAACGCGCAGGCGGCAGCAATGTCATGCTGGTGACCCTGCTGGTTCCGCCCAGCGCGATCCTGCTTGGTGTGCTGATTCTGGCCGAGCCGGTCAGCATCGAGCAACTTCTCGGTACGGCTCTGATCGGCCTGGGTCTGGTTGCGATCGATGGTCGGCTGATCAAGCGATGGTTCCGAAAGTCGATATGAGTTTGTTGTTCCCTCAATCGCCCGGCGCGGGGTTGCTTGCCTGTCGCCCTGCCCGGGCCTTCCGGCTATCTCCATGAGCGCGGTCAACCGGGTCTTTTTCGGTTGGTGGGTGGCCTGGTCCGGCTTCCTGATGGCGCTGTTCGCCTGGGGTTTCGGTTTCTACGGTTCGGGCGTTTTCCTCACCTGGTTCACCGAACGCCACGGCTGGGCCCTGGCTGATGTCTCGCTGGCGATCACGGCCTATTATGCGGTCAGTGCGACGGTGATCGTCTTTTCGGGCGACCTCTATCAGCGCCTGGGACATCGCGTCACCTGTCTGTTGGGCGTGGCCTCCCTGGGGCTGGCGGCGCTCGCCATGCCACTGGTCGATGCGCTCTGGCAGGTCTGGTGCGCCTATGGGGTGATGGCGCTTGGCTGGGCACTGCTTGGCACGGCCGGTGTCAACATCGCGCTCGCACCCTGGTTCGAGAAGAAGCGCGGCTTTGTCGTGTCGCTCGCGCTCAACGGTGCCAGCATGGGTGCGGTGGTGATCGCTCCGGTGATGGTGCTTCTGGCGGCAATCTACAGCCCGCTCTGGGCGGTCGTGTTGATGGTCGGTCTGATGGTGGCGACGCTGGGCGTGATGGCGGTGGTGACGCTGGGCAAGACCCCACAGCAGATGGGACTCTATCCCGACGGTCTGGATGCCGCACCCGCCAAACATGGTGATGACACGCTGCCGACCGCGTCGAAACGTGCCCTGCTCGCAGGCTGGCCTCTGTGGTCGGTCGCCTTGCCCTTTGCCATGGCGCTGTTTGTTCAGGTCGGCATGATGACCCACCAGTTCCGCTTTCTGACGCTCAACATGGGCGAGTCGCAGGCTGCTTTGATCATGGCGCTCTCGGGCATCATGGCGGTGATCGGGAGGGTCGGTACCGGCTTCATTGTCGACCGGGTCGACCGTCGGCTTGTCGCCTGCATCAACTTCTCGCTTCAGGGTGCCGCGCTCGCCCTGCTGACGCTGGGCAGCGATCCCGCGCTGATCTGGGCGGGCTGGCTGCTGTTCGGTCTGGGTGTCGGCAACCAGGTCACGCTTTCGGGCCTGATCGTCCAGGTCGAGTTCTCGCGCCGCGACTTTGCTCGCGCGATTGCGCTGGTCGTGGCGATCACCCAGGCGACCTATGCCTTTGGTCCAGGCAGCATCGGCGTTCTGGCCCAATGGTCCGGCAGCTACACGCTGCCACTGATGATCACCGCAGTTATTCTGGCCGCGGCGGCGATCCTGATCATGGTCGGCAGGCCCGGGCCGCGCTGACAGGCGTGAACCCGGCTGCCGCGTTTTTGCTCCCTCAGTCGCCGGGCGCGAGCTCTGCACGTCTGGCTTTAGCCGCTTTCGCGACGGGCTCGCAGTCGCTCGCCGCTCTGGTGTAAAACAAAGCCACACGAACAGGAGGAATTGACCATGGCTGCAAACAGGTTCTCATGGGGCAACTTTGCCATTCGCTGGGTGGTGGCGATGGTCGCCGTGATGGCGACCTTCAATCCGACCTCAATGTCCTATTACCAATGGGTCATGACCGGCGGAAATGAAGATATGGCCCTGAAGGTTCTGGCCGGCCTGGTGCTGCTGATTCTGATCGTGATCTATCTGCGCGCGACCTGGAACTCGCTCGGTCCCATCGGGGTAGTCCTCGCCACGGCTTTCCTGGGCGCCTGTGTCTGGGCGCTGGTTGATCTGGGACTGCTGGATCTGGCCAACACCACGGTCGTCACCTGGATCGCACTGGCCGCGATCGCCACGGTCATGGCCATCGGGATTTCCTGGTCCCATATCCGGCGTCGCGTTTCCGGGCAGCTCGATGTCGATGAGACGGAGTTGTAGGGGCGCGTGATCTGTTTTTGTTTGTTTAGCCTCAGGCGCCGGCACTCGCTCC
>JABIUG010000435.1 GCA_018700655.1 Rhodospirillaceae bacterium
GACATGTTGAATTTACGGTGGTAACCGCGCGGACGCCCGGTGACACCGCAACGATTGCGGATGCGCACCTTCGCCGAATTGCGCGGCAGCTTGGACAGCTCCAGACGTGCCTGGAAGCTTTCCTCGATCGGCAGCTCGCGATTGTTGGCGATTTCGAGAAGTGCCGCACGCTTGGCGGCATATCGCTCAACCAGGCGCTTGCGCTTGTTGTTCTTCTCGATGGCGCTTTTCTTGGCCATGTCGTTTCCCTTCGAACCGCGTAGGTCAGTTCTTGACGAACGGCATTTGAAACTGGTCGAGCAAGGCGTAAGCCTCCTCGTTGGTCTCAGCCGTTGTGCAAATCACGATATCGAGCCCCCGGACCTGGCTCACCTGGTCGTAGTCAATCTCCGGAAAGACGATCTGTTCCTTGACGCCCATTGCATAGTTGCCACGGCCATCGAAGCTTTTGCCGCTGATGCCTCGGAAATCCCGGACACGCGGCAGGGCGATGTTCACCAGCCGGTCCAGAAATTCATACATCTGTCTACCGCGCAGGGTAACCTTGGCGCCAATCGGCATGCCTTCACGCAGCTTGAAGTTCGCGATCGACTTCTTGGCGTGGGTCACGACCGCCTTCTGGCCCGAAATGCGGGTCAGTTCGTTGGCGGCGCCATCAACCTGCTTGGAGTCGGTGATCGCATCACCGACGCCCATGTTGAGCACAATCTTTTCGAGCTGGGGGACAGCATGGATGTTCTTGTAGCCGAACTGCTCCATCAGCGCCGGACGCACCGTCGCTGTATACTGTTCCCTGAGTCTTGCGGTTGCCATCTTCAGCGCTCCGTTCAGGTGTCGATCATTTCGCCCGAGCGGCGCGCAACACGAACTTTGCGGCCATCATCGAGCGTCTGGAAGCCAACCCGGGTCGGCTTGCCATCTTTGGGATCCGCAAGCGCCAGGTTCGAAATGTGGATCGAGAGTTCCTTGTCCTCGATCCCTCCCGGCTGCTGCGGCGTGGGTTTGGTGTGACGGCGCGCCATATTGATGCCGTTCACGATTGCCCGGTTTTCCTTGGGCATGACTTTCAGGACATCACCCTCACGACCGCGATCACGGCCCGAGAGAACGACGACGCGATCGCCCTTCTTGATCTTCTGTGCCATCTCAGAGCACCTCCGGCGCCAGCGAGATGATCTTCATAAAGCTCCGACCGCGCAGCTCGCGCGTCACGGGGCCGAAGATACGTGACCCGACCGGCTCGTTCTGCTTGTTGATAAGGACCGCGGCGTTGCGGTCAAACCGCAGGGCGCTGCCATCCGAACGACGAATTTCCTTGGCCGTGCGCACAATCACAGCGCGGGCCACATCGCCTTTGCGCACACCGTTCTTGTTCGGCTCGGCTTCCTTGATGGAGACGATAATCACGTCGCCAACGGTTGCCGTCTTGCGCTTGGAACCACCCAGAACCTTGATGCACTGCACATGCTTGGCGCCGGAGTTATCCGCAACGATGAGATTCGTTTCTTGTTGGATCATCTCTTGGTCCTCAACTCAAACGCGGCGCTAGGCCTCGTCTCCCACAATGATCCAGTTCTTCAACTTGGACAGAGGGCGACATTCCTGGATACGGACCATGTCACCGACCTTCGCTGCGTTGCCCTCATCATGGGCGTGGTAACGCTTCGAACGACGGATGGTCTTCTGGTAGAGCGGGTGTTTCATCAGGCGTTCGACGTTGACCACAACGGTCTTGTCGCCGGACTTGCTGGTGATCACTCCCTGCATCACGCGACGCGGCATGGCTTCTTTCCCCTACGAACCGCTGCGGGCCGACTGGCCCTGGATCGTCTTGATGCGCGCAATATCGCGGCGAACTTTCCGCACGCGCGCAGTGTTTTCCATCTGACCGCTCGCCTGCTGAAAACGCAGGTTGAACAGTTCCTTCTTCAGCGACAGCATTTCGTCCTTCATCTGATCAGGACTCATGGCGCGAACATCGGCAGCATTCATCTTGCTCGCCTCCCTCTAGTGCAGGCGCTGAATAAACTTGACCGGGATCGGCAGCTTTGCCGCACCCAGGCGAATGGCTTCGCGAGCAACTTCCTCATCGACACCATCCAATTCGAACATCACACGGCCGGGCTTGACCCGGGCCATCCAGTACTCGGGCGAACCCTTGCCCTTACCCATACGCACTTCGGCAGGCTTGGTCGAAACAGGCACATCCGGGAACACCGTCACCCAGACACGACCGGCACGCTTCATGTAACGCGTAATCGCGCGACGAGCGGCTTCGATCTGGCGTGCCGTGATACGACCGGCGGACTGCGACTTCATACCGTAGGCGCCGAAGTTCAGGGTCGTGTATCCCTTGGCGTTGCCATGGATACGACCTTTGAACGCCTTGCGGAACTTTGTGCGTTTGGGACTAAGCATCTCTCAATTCCTCAGATCAGGACCGCGCCTGGCCACCTTGTACTTCTGTTTCGCGTTTCTCGTGCGCCAGCGGATCATGGGCAAAGATCTCGCCTTTGAAGACCCAGACCTTGATCCCGATGATGCCGTAAGCTGTCTTGGCCGCGATGCGACCAAAGTCGATATCGGCGCGCAAAGTGTGAAGCGGAACGCGACCCTCGCGATACCATTCGACACGCGCGATCTCGGCGCCACCAAGGCGGCCGCCAACATTGATACGAATGCCTTCTGCACCCAGGCGCATGGCTGACTGGACCGCACGCTTCATGGCGCGGCGGAACGAAATACGGCGCTCGAGCTGCTGGGCGACGTTCTCGGCAATCAGGGTTGCGTCGACTTCCGGCTTACGGATTTCGACGATATTCACCGTGACGTCCGATGCCGTCATCTTCTGCAGGCTCTGCTTGAGCTTTTCGATGTCGGCGCCGCGCTTGCCGATCACAACGCCCGGGCGGGCGGTATGAATGGAAATACGCGCCTTGGCGGCCTGACGTTCGACAATCACCTTGCTGACGCCGGCCTGTGCCAGCGTCCTGTGAATGTATTCGCGGATCGCCAGATCTTCATGAAGCAGGCGGGAATACTCCACACCTTCTGCATACCAGCGTGAATCCCACGTGCGGTTGATGCCGAGCCGGAGCCCGATCGGGTTAACCTTGTGTCCCATCAGACCTCACTCTCGACAGCTTCTCGAACGATGATCTCGAGATTGCTGAATTCCTTGCGATAGGGATGGATCCGGCCGCGACCAGCGGGACGAAACCGCTTCATCTTCAGGCTGGGACCAACCGATGCCTGGACCACGACGAGGCGGTCGACATCAAGTCCGTGATTGTTCTCCGCGTTGGCAATGGCCGACTGCAGAACCTTCTTGACGTCACCCGCAATGCGGCGCTTCGAGAAGGTCAGCTCGGCCAGGGCCTTGGAGACCGATTTGCCGCGAATCTGTTGTGCCACCAGGTTCAACTTGCGTGCACCGGTCCGAAGGGACCGGGCCATCGCGCGAACCTCGTTGGCGGGGAGCTTACGCTCCGCACTGCGTTTACCCATGACCTCAGCCCCTCTTCGACTTCTTGTCGGCCGTGTGGCCGTAGAAGTTTCTGCTCGGCGAGAACTCACCGAACTTGTGGCCGACCATGTTCTCGGTCACCAGCACGGGCAGATGTTTCTGGCCGTTGTAGACACCGAAGGTCAAACCGACGAACTGCGGCATGATCGTCGAGCGACGCGACCAGGTCTTGATCACTTCCTTGCGTCCTGATTCGCGCAGGGCATCTGCCTTCTTGAGCAGATAGCCGTCCACAAACGGACCTTTCCAGACAGAACGAGACACTGCAGTTCTCCTAGCGCTTCTTGCGATGGCGACGTGCGATAATCAGCTTGTCGCTCGCCTTTTTCTTGGAACGGGTACGTGCGCCCTTGGTCGGCTTGCCCCATGGGGTCACCGGATGACGGCCACCACTGGTACGGCCTTCACCGCCGCCATGCGGATGGTCGATCGGGTTCATCACCACACCACGCACCGACGGACGTTTGCCCATCCAGCGCTTGCGGCCGGCTTTGCCGAGCTTGCGGTTCTGATGCTCGGGGTTGGACACGGCGCCGATCGTTGCCATGCACTCACCGCGCACCATGCGCATTTCGCCTGAACTCAGGCGCAGCTGGGCGTAACCATGATCCTTACCAACCAACTGAGCGTAGTTGCCTGCCGAACGGGCGATCTTGCCACCGGCCTTGGCCTTCATCTCAATGTTGTGGATGATCGTGCCGACCGGAATGTTCTGCAGCGGCATCGCGTTGCCGGGGCGGATGTCGACACGATCGCCAGACACGATCTTGTCGCCGACCTGCAAACGCTGCGGCGCCAGGATGTAGGCCTGATCGTTATCTTCATAGGTCACAAGTGCGATATAGGCGGAACGGTTGGGATCGTACTCGAGACGATCGACCGTACCCACGACATCGAACTTCTGGCGCTTGAAGTCGACCAGGCGATAACGGCGCTTGTGACCACCGCCACGGTGACGCATCGTGATGCGGCCATGAACGTTACGTCCGCCGTTCTTCTTGAGACCTTCCGTCAGTTCCTTGACCGGCTTGCCCTTATGCAGGTGCGAGCGATCAACCTGAACCAGGCCTCTCTGCCCCGGAGTTACCGGCTTATGAGGTTTCAAAGCCATGATCAGATTCCCGTCGTAATGTCGATCATGTGGCCTTCGGCCAATGTCACGATCGCTTTCTTGACGGCGTTGCGGCGTCCCAGACGTCCGCGAAAACGCTTGACCTTGCCCTGCTGGTTCAGGGTGTTCACCGCCGTCACCTTGACCTTGAACAGTTCTTCGACTGCCTTCTTGATCTCGGGCTTGGAGGCCCGGCGATCAACCCGAAAGGTCACCTGGTTGTACATGCTGCCCTGGGTCGATTTCTCGGTGATCACAGGGCTGCGGATGATGTCGTAGCTCTTTTCCAGACTCATTTGAGCCTCTCCTCAAGCGCTGTCACGGCATCCTTGGTCAGCACCAGAGTGTCGCGGCGCACGATGTCATAGACATTAGCGCCGGCACTGGGCAACACGTCGATGCCAGGAATGTTCGATACCGCGCGCAGGAAGTTCTCGTTGACGGCGGCACCATCCACGAAAAGCGCGTTGCCGATCCCCATTGCGCCCAGGCGTGCGACCAGTTCCTTGGTCTTGGGCCCTTCGAGGTCGGCGTTCTCGACGATCAGCAGCTTTCCTTCGGCCTGCTTGACAGACAAAGCCGTCTTCAGGCCCAGGGCGCGGATCTTCTTGGGAAGCTTGAAAGCGTGGCTGCGCTGGACCGGGCCATGACCGATCGCACCGCCGCGGAAGATGTTGGTCTTGCGGCTACCGTGACGCGCGGTACCCCCACCCTTCTGGCGGCCAACGCGATGGGTCGTACCGACGACATCGCTGGTCGACTTCGTGCTGTGTGTTCCGGCGCGGCGCTTGGCCAGTTGCCAGTTGATGACACGGGCCAGGATGTCGGGGCGCGCCGGCAGGCCAAAGACATCTTCGGAAAGATCGACGGAGCCGGCCTTCTTGTTGTCGAGTGTGAGAACGTCGGTCTTCATGACTGTTTGTCCTCCCCGGACTCGTCTGCAGCAGGTGCATCATCGCCAGCCTCGACGGCAGCTTCTTCGACCACTGCCTCTTCGACAACCGCATCTTCGATCAGGGCAGCGGGAAACGGCAGATCGGCCGGGGCCGCAATCTTGACCGCATCGGCAATCAGGATCCAACCCTCCTTCGAACCCGGAATGCTGCCCTTGATCATGATCAGGCTGTTTTCCGTATCGGTCGCAACAACTTCCAGGTTCTGGGTTGTCACGTGACGATCACCCATGTGACCGGCCATCTTCTTGCCCTTCCAGACACGACCGGGATCCTGGCTGTTGCCGGTCGAACCATGGGCACGATGCGAGACCGAGACACCGTGACTGGCCCGCATTCCGCCGAAATTATGGCGCTTCATCGCACCGGCGAAGCCCTTGCCCTTCGAAGTGCCCGTCACATCGACCTTCTGGCCTGCAACGAAATGCTCGACGGAAATCTCGGCGCCAACGGGAAGAACTGCGTCTTCGCTGACGCGGAATTCCACGGTCTTGCGCAGAGGCTCAACGCCCGCCTTGGCGAAATGACCGCGCTGGGCGCGGGTCAGATGCTTCACTTTGGCCGGCTGTGTGCCGATCTGCACGGCGAAATAGCCGTCTTTCTCCGCTGTGCGCTGTGCCACGACCCGATTGCCCAGCACTTGCAGGACAGTTACGGGCACATGGCCACCGTCGCCAGTGAAGACGCGGCTCATGCCAACTTTCTTGGCTATCATACCGGTACGCATCACACGATCCTCAGAGCTTGATCTCGACGTCGACACCGGCCGCAAGGTCGAGCTTCATCAAAGCATCAACGGTTTGCGGGGTCGGCTCGACAATGTCGATCAGACGCTTGTGAGTACGGATTTCGAACTGTTCGCGGGACTCCTTGTCGATATGGGGTCCGCGCAGAACGGTGAACTTCTCAATACGCGTAGGCAGCGGGATGGGTCCCCGCACCTGAGCGCCAGTCCGCTTAGCCGTGCCGACGATTTCGTTCGTCGACTGGTCAAGCAGCCGATGGTCAAAGGCTTTCAGCCTTATCCGGATATTCTGGCCCGCCATGGTGCTTCTCCTAATTCCCGTCTGCCGCGCTTGCAGCTTTACTCGATGACTTCAGCGACGACACCGGCGCCGACGGTTCGACCGCCTTCACGGATGGCGAAGCGCAGGCCCTCGTCCATCGCAATCGGTGCGATCAGTTCGACATTCATCGTGATGTTGTCGCCAGGCATCACCATCTC
>JABIUG010000436.1 GCA_018700655.1 Rhodospirillaceae bacterium
GATCCATGTAAACCAGATCGACCGGGCGGCCCGGGCGCGGCATCGGTCGTGTCGCATCGTTCCGCAGCAGGGTGGTGCGTTTTTCTTCGCCCAGGGCCGCGATGTTTTCACGTGCCGCTGCATGCGCGCTGGAGCTGTCGTCGACCAGGATGGCGTGGGCCGCGCCGCGTGACAGGGCTTCCAACGCAACCGCGCCGGTGCCGCAGAAGATATCGGCGACATGGGCGTCTTCCAGACCGTTCCAGTCCAGGCTGTGGGCGAGCAGGTTAAACAGCACCTCACGCACCCGGTCGCTGGTCGGACGGATGTCATGGCCCTTCGGCGCGCGGAGCCTGCGGGCTCTATGCTTGCCGGCGACGATTCGCATCAGGCCGAAGCTGCGATGCCGCGAGGCATCGCAGTAGCGGCAAACGCGCGACTGGGCGCCGGGCCGAATGGCCCGAGAGCCAAGCGCGTGGAGCGCGCGCCCGGCGACTGAGAGCAACCAAAGGCACGCCGTATCATCGGCGCGCCTTCTGGATCCGTTCGACCCATTGGCCGCCCAGTTGTTCCTTCAGAACCTTGCCGGTGACCTCTTCGCATTTGCCGCGTTTGAGGGCGCCGAGCTGGAACGGGCCATAAGCGGTACGCAGCAAACGGTTGACCGAAAGTTCCAGCGCATCCATCAGGTTGCGGATCTCGCGGTTCTTGCCTTCGCGCAGGGTGACGGTCATCCAGGCATTGGCGCCGGTCTGGCTGTCGATGGTTGCTTCGACCGAGCCGTAACGTATGCCATCGACCGTCATGCCGGCTTTCAGTTTGGCCAGCATCTCTTCGTTGGGGCGGCCATAGACCCGCACCCGGTAACGCCGGGCCCAGCCGGTTTCGGGCAATTCGAGCCAGCGCGCCAACTCGCCATCGTTGGTCATCAGCAGCAGGCCTTCGGTGTTCATGTCGAGCCGGCCGACGGCCACGACATGGCGTACGTCTTCGGGCAGCAGGTCGAACACGGTTTTGCGGCCCCGTTCGTCCTTGCGCGTCACGACCGCGCCTTCGGTTTTGTAGAGCCGCCACAGACGCAGGGCCGGTTTCTCGCCGATGCGTTCGCCGTCGACCATGACGACATCGTCAGGTTCGACCGTGAACGCGGGTGAATCCAGATGGGTGCCGTTAACGCTGACACGGCCCTGCTCGATCAGCCGTTCGGCCTCTCGGCGCGAGGCGACACCGGCATGAGCAAGGCGTTTGGCGATGCGCTCTGCCATCAGGCGCGACAGGCCGAAAGGAAGGCGTTGAAGAGCGCCCGGTCGCCTTCGGAGATGTGATACTCGGGATGCCACTGGACGCCCAGGCAGAACTTGTAGCCCGGGTGTTCGATCCCCTCGATCACCCCGTCGGGCGCCAGGGCGTTGACCAGGACCCGGTCACCGATGCCATCGGCAGCCTGGTGGTGGGCGCTGTTGACCGGCAGCGTACTGGTCCCGACGATGTGATGGAGCAGGGAATCCCTGGCAACCATGACATCGTGGCCGGCTTCGGTCCGCGGGTTGGGCTGTTCATGCTCCAGGCAGCCCGTAACCGCGTCGGGGATGTGCTGGATCAGGGTGCCGCCCAGCACGACATTCATCAACTGCTGGCCGCCGCAGATGCCAAACACCGGCAGGTCGCGCTTCAGGGCGCCATCGGTCACGTCCCACTCGAACCTGGTCCGCCGCTCCTTGGTCGTTACCGTGTCGTGGCGCGATTCAGCGCCAAACAGGCCAGGGTCGACATCAAACGCGCCGCCGGTGACGACGATGCCGTCGAGTTCATCGAGATAGGCTTCGGCCAGGTCAACCTCGTGGCTGATCGCGACGGGAAGGCCGCCGGCTTCAACGATTGAAGCCATGTAGTTCTGGCGGATCGCATACCAGGGCATGTTGGAATAGTTGCCTGGTTCTTCCGAATCGAGCGTCAGGCCGATCAGGGGTCGGCTGCGGGTCGTGGCCATGGTCAGGAATCCGATACGCGTGAAGCTGGTTGGCAATGTGGCGATGCGAAGGGGACCATGCAAGATTGGCGATCATGTGGCAGCGCCCGTCTTATATGGAAGAAGCCTTAGAGCAGGCCCGAGCCGCGATGGCCAGAGGGGAAACCCCGGTCGGCGCGGTTCTCGTGCGTGAGGGTGTGGTGATTGCCGCCGCTGGAAACCGGGTACGTGAAGACAACGACCCGACGGCGCATGCCGAGATTTTGGCGCTGCGTGCCGCTTGCCAGGCCGAGGGTCAGCCTCGCCTCGATGGCGCCGATCTCCATGTCACGCTGGAACCCTGCGCAATGTGTGCCGGCGCGATCGCCGAAGCCCACATCGCCCGGGTCTATTATGGTGCTGGTGACCCCAAGGGCGGCGGCGTTGACCACGGCCCCCGCCTCTTCAACCAGCCGACCTGCCATCACCGCCCGGAGATCTACGGTGGGATCGACGAACAACGTTGCGCCGCCATGCTGAAGGACTTTTTCGCCACGCTCAGGACCTGAGAACGCCATGTCACAGAAGCCATCCGCCCCCCTGACGATGCCGCTTGCCGGCTATCCGCCAAAATCTGATGAAGCACTGGCAGCCAGCGCCGAAGCCTTTCGTTGGACCATGGCGACCCGGCGGACCGTGCGGGAGTTCTCCGATCAAGCGGTGCCGCGCGCGGTGATCGAAACCTGCCTTGCTGCCGCACACCGGGCACCATCGGGCGCGAACCAGCAGCCCTGGCATTTCGCCATGGTCGGCGATGGTGCGATCAAAAGACGCCTGCGCGAGGCCGCGGAGGAAGAGGAAAGGTCGTTCTACAGTGGCCGTGCGCCCGATGACTGGCTCCAGGCGCTGGCGCCCCTGGGCACCGATTCGGAAAAACCCTTTCTCGAGACTGCACCCTGGCTGATAGCCGTTTTCGGCGCGCGTTATGGTGTTGCACCCGATGGCAGCCGGACGAAACACTATTACGTGCCTGAAAGCGTCTGCCTGGCGGCAGGTTTCCTGCTCTGCGCCTTGCACCATGCCGGTCTGGCGACCCTGACCCACACGCCAAGCCCGATGGGTTTCCTCAATGAGGTCCTCGAACGCCCCGAGAACGAAAAACCCTACCTCCTGATCGTCACCGGGCATCCCGCAGACGACTGTCGCGTGCCCGCGATCGAACACAAACCCCTGGAAGCCGTGGCCAGCTGGTTTTGAGGTTGGTCGCATTTCACCATCCACCGTCATCACCCGGCTTGACTGGGTGATCCATGCCGGAAGCCTGGCAGGTTGCGGTGGCGGTTCAGCAGTTAGTGTTTGAAGCCGAAGTTAGGGATGGATGGCCCCATCAAGTGGGGCCATGACGGAAGAGGGATGGCAGATTCCGCCTAAATCCAGCGACGCACCTTCGTGCAGTAGTCGCGGTAGGGCTCACCGAACAGACCCTCGAGGTAGTGTTCCTCGCGTCGGATGACGCCGTAATGCAGGGTCGCGACCAGCAGGGGCAATAGAGCAAAGAGCCAGAGCGTGTCGATTGCGAATCCCAGACCGGCAAAGAGCAGAGCCAAGGCGAGGTACATGGGGTTGCGCGTGAAACGATAGGGCCCCTCGATCACGAGCGCCGTGTTTGGTTTCCAGGGCTCGACTTCCGTGCCGCTCTTGCGAAAACGCCGGATCGCCCAGAACGCCAGAGCAACTCCAGGAACGATGAACGCGACGCCGAGAACGGTCTGCACGACCGGACCCAGAAACGGCGCCGGCAGCAGTGCATCGAGCTCGACACCGGCCAGAAGCGCGACCAGAACGATGATCGGCGGTGGCGCAATGACCCCGGCGTTCCTGGGTTCTTCTGTCATGGCCGGAACGCCTCAGCCCTCTCGCGCGATCTCGCGCCAGCCGATGTCGCGGCGGCAGAAACCCCGGGGCCAGTCGAGACGGTCGACTGACCGGTAGGCGCTGGTCTGGGCTTGGGCGATGGTCTCGCCCAGGGCGGTGACGCCGAGGACTCGCCCGCCGGTCGAGAGCCACTGGTCACCGTCGCGTCTGGTGCCGGCGTGGAAGAGGGTGATGGACTCGTCGGCTTCGGCAGCGTCCAGGTCGTTGATCGGCGTGTCCTTGGGGTAGCTGGCGGGATAACCCTGGGTCGCCATGACGACAGTCAGCGCGGCCTTGTCGTGCCAGCGCAGGGCTATGTGGTGGAGTTCCTTGTCGCGGGTCGCAAGCAGGGCGGGGACCAGGTCGGAGCGCAGGCGGGTCATCATCACCTGACATTCGGGATCGCCGAAGCGGACGTTGAACTCGATCAGCTTGGGCCCGGTCGCGGTGATCATCAGCCCGGCATAAAGCACGCCCCTGAAAGGTGTGCCGCGCCGGTTCATTTCAGTCACGGTTGGGCCGATGATGGTTTCCATCACCTGGGCCTCGATCTCTGATGTGACGATCGAAGCCGGGGAATAACAGCCCATGCCGCCGGTATTGGGCCCGGTATCGCCGTCGCCGACCCGTTTGTGGTCCTGCGCGGTTGCCAGGGGAAGCACGGCTTCGCCGTCGGTCAGGACATGGAAGCTTGCTTCCTCGCCCTCGAGGAACTCCTCGATCACGACACTGGCGCCGGCCTCGCCGAAGATGCCGCCGAGCAGGGCATCATCGATCGCCACGTTGGCTTCATCCGTCGTCATCGCGACCGTGACACCCTTGCCTGCCGCCAGGCCATCGGCCTTGATCACGATCGGTGCGCCCTGTTCGGCGACGTATGCCCGGGCCTCGGGTGCGTCGGTGAAACGGCGCCATTGCGCGGTGGGCACGCCGGCGGCATCGGCGACTTCCTTCATGAAGGTCTTGGAACCCTCGAGCTGGGCGCCGCCGGCCAGTGGGCCGAAACAGGGCACGCCGGCCGCTTCCATGGCATCGGCGATGCCGGCGACCAGCGGTGCCTCGGGTCCGGGCATGCAGAAGTCGATCGCGTGATCGCGTGTCCACGAAACCAGACCATCGATGTCTTCGGCCCTGAGGTCGACCAGCTCGGCGATTTCGGCAATCCCGCCATTGCCTGGCGCACAAAAAAGCTTCGTCACCATGGGAGAGTTGGCGATTGCCCAGCACAGGGCGTGTTCGCGCCCGCCGCTTCCGATGACCAATACGCGCATGTTGTCCTCGTCTTGTTGGGCGAAAGCGCCTGAAACAGGCCGAACTTCGCGTCTCGCCGCTGGTTCTGAAATCGCGGTCTTGTATCATGCGGCCACGATGGAGACAGCCGCCACCACAACCCAACCTGCGGACAACTTGCCCGAGTTGAGCGTTTCCGAGCTTTCCGGCTCGATCAAACGCACGGTCGAGCAGGCGTTTGACCGTGTTCGTGTTCGCGGCGAAATCGGCCGCGTCACGCTGGCGGGCTCGGGCCACATGTATCTTTCGATGAAGGAAGACAACGCGGTGCTCGATTGCGTGTGCTGGCGCAACACCGTGAACCGGCTGGCCCATATGCCCGAACAGGGCCTGGAGATGGTCGCCACGGGCCGGCTGACGACCTATCCCGGGCGCTCGAGTTATCAGCTCGTGGTCGAGAGCATCGAACCCGCCGGAGTCGGCGCGCTGATGGCGCTGCTTGAACAGCGGCGCAAGCAACTTGGCGCTGAGGGTCTGTTCGACGAGGACCGCAAGCAGCCGATCCCCTATCTTCCGGCTGTGATCGGGGTTGTCACCTCGCCGACCGGCGCGGTAATCCGCGATATCCTGCATCGGCTGCGTGACCGTTTTCCGCGCCATGTCCTGCTCTGGCCGGTCGCAGTCCAGGGCGAACGTGCAGCCGAACAGATTGCTGCTGCGATCCTCGGTTTCAACGCCATTGAGGTGGGCGGTCCCGTACCGCGCCCGGACCTGCTGATCGTCGCGCGCGGTGGCGGCAGCGTCGAAGACCTGTGGTCGTTCAACGAGGAGATCGTGGTGCGGGCCACAGCAGAAAGCCTGATCCCACTGATCTCTGCGGTCGGTCACGAGACCGACACGACGCTGATCGATTTCGCCTCCGACCGACGCGCGCCGACGCCGACTGCCGCGGCCGAGATGGCCGTGCCGGTGCGCGCCGAACTCCAGGCCCGTGTGCTCGAAGCTCAAAGCCGCCTGGTCGGCAGTGCCGGGCGTTTGCTGGAACGGTTGGGTGGTGACCTGCGCGGCCTCGCGCGCGGGCTGCCACACCCGACTCGGCTGGTCGAACAGAAGAACCAGGACCTCGACAACGCCGCCGACAGTCTGCGCCGGGTCATGACCCTGGCCTTGAGCGAGCGGCGTGGCGAGATTCGTGACCTCGCCCATCGCCTGCGTCATCCCCGCGAAACCCTGGCCGAAAAGTGCGCTGCTCTCGCCCAGGCCGCTGCGGGTTTGCGCCCCGCCGCACTGGCGGAACGGCTGTCCCAGCTGAACGAACGTCTGGACCGCGCAGGCCGTGCCATGGATCGCGGCGCTGTCGGTCGCATGGACGAGCCACGGGGCAAGCTCGATCAACTCTCCAAACTACTGGAGAGCCTGAGTTACCGCAGCGTGCTCGAACGCGGTTACGCCGTGGTGCGGAGCGATGGTGTGCCGCAAACCCGTGCTGCACAGATCAGCGAGGGCTCCGTGCTTGCGATTGAGTTTGCCGATGGTGAAGTAGCGGCGACAGCCGGGGTTGGCGCCGCGCAGCCGTCGAAACCTAAACCAGCGGCGACCACCACGAAGCCCAAGCCTGGCGGCAATCAGGGCGCTTTGTTTTGATGTTGTTTGTTTGGCCTCAGGCGCCGGCACTCGCTCAGTTTCTTTATGTTCCCTCAAGCGCCGGGCGCGTGCTCCGCACGCTTGCCTAACGCCGCATGCGCGGCGGGAACGCAGTCGCGTTCCGTCGGCCCCACGGGGCCTTCCACTCCAGTCACCACTTGAGGTGTCATCCTGGACAAAGGCGCAGCGCGACTGCGATCCGGGATCTCGATCAGGCACAACAGACAGGTTGGTGCCGCTCGAGACCCCGGCTCTCCCGTTGGTCGGCCGGGGTGACACAGCTTTTTAAGGGTTGCGCTGAATTGCACCGAAGTGGCGCATATGGCGGGAGGCCCGGTGGGGCCGACGGCGAGCGGCTGCGAGCCCGCGCCAACGGCGCGTAAGCCAAACGAACGGAGTGAGTGCCGGCGCTTTAGGCCAAACAAACAAAACTATCCCGTCAGCTTGCCCAGCACCGAGTCCAGAGTATCAACCAGGAAATCGGCCTCGGCGCGACCGAAAGGCATGGGTGGGCGGACTTTCAGGGTGTTGTTGTGGATGCTGGCGCGGTTGAGCAGCACACCTTCCTGGCGCATGGCATTGGAGACCTTTTCGGCCAGTTCGGCATAGGGTTCCTTGGTTGCGCGGTTTTTGACCAGTTCGGCGCCAAAAAAGAGACCGGACCCGCGGATGTCGCCGATCGCCTCGTAACGTTGTGCCAGAGCTGCCATGCGGCCCCGTGCGTAATTGCCGGCATCTTCGGCATTGGCCATGAGGTTTTCGGTTTCCAGCACGTTCAGGGTCGCGACGGCCGCGGCGCAGGAGACGGGGTTGCCACCAAAGGTATTGAAGTAACCCGTCGCCGTGTGGAAGGCGGAAAGAATCTCCGGTGAACTGACGACACAACCGACCGGATGGCCGTTGGCCATGGGCTTGCCTGTCGTGACGATTTCGGGCTCGACACCGATCTTCTCGTGGCCCCACATATGTGTGCCGGTGCGTCCGAATCCGGGCTGGACTTCGTCGGCAATGACGATGCCCCCGGCCGCGCGGATCGCCTTGACCGCCTTGTCGAGGAACCCGGCGGGCAAGTCAGGGAAACCCTCGTTGGCAAAATAGGGGCACAGGATGAAACAGGCGACGCCATGGCCCGCCTCTTCAAGCTCGGCAATTGCCTGCTCGACCCTGGCGGTGAAGGCGTCGGCAAAGGCTTGGCCGCTTTCGCCGCCGAGGGGACGATAGCTGTCGGGTGCGGGCACAAAACGCACGAAATCAGCGCGCCCGCCGATCGGTTCGCGTCCCATCGTGAGCTGGGAAACCAGCCAGGTGTTGCCGTGATAGGTGTTGTCGGTCGCGATGATGCCGATCTTGCCGGTCGCGGCCTGGGCCATGCGCAGCGCGATATCATTCGCCTCGCTGCCGGTGCAGGTCATGATCGCGGTCGAAAGGCCTTCGCCGAAATGGCCGGTCAGGCGCTCGACATATTCCAGGATCGTCTCGTGCAGGTAACGCGTATGGGTGTTGAGCGTTGCCGCCTGGCGCGCGATCGCTTCAACCACGGCCGGATGGCAATGGCCGACATGGGGCACGTTGTTGTAGCAGTCGAGATACTTCTTGCCGTCGGCATCCCAGAGCCAGACGCCTTCACCCTTCACCAGATGCACGGGCTCGTCATAGAAGGTCGGGAGGTTAGGTCCCAGAAGTTCACGGCGGCGTTCGATCAGGTTTGAGACATCCTGTGGCATGGCATCCTCCTGCTGCGTGTCGCCGCGAAGGCTAGACCCGTTTGAGAGCGCTTGCCATCGCCAGAGCGGATTCACACAGACCAGAGTTTGCTCTAGTCCGGCCAGCGCCGGTGAATCCACAGCCAGTGTTCAGGGTTCTCGCGAATCCAGCCTTCGAAGGTCTGATTGATCTCCAGCAGGATGGCGCGGACATCGGCTGCCCTGTCGCCGCTGTCGGGAATCTCGATGGGACGGAAAACGTGGACGTGAAAGTGGGCGCGGGGCCTGCGCAACACACGTACGGGCAAAAGCGGGACATCGTATTTGATCGCCAACTCTGCCAGCGCAGGAGCGGTCATCGCATCGCGCCCGAAGAACGGCACCGGAATGCCTTCGTTGAACTTCTGATCAGCCAAAATCGCGATCGCGCCCTTCTTGCGGATCGCCTTGAGCAGAGCGCGTGCTCCTTCGCGACCCTTGGGCACCCAGATGCCGCCGCGTTTCTCGCGCCAGTACTGGATAATGGCTTCAGACCAGGGGTTGCTCGCCTCGCGATAGACCAGAGTGAGTTCAAAACCGCGCTGGATCGCGAGCAGGGTCGAAACATCGAAATTGCCGAAATGGGCATTGAAGTAGATTGCTGGAAGCCTGTTCACTTCGGGATCGTCGAGGTCAATATCGGCGGTGATCTCGACCTGGTCGTCGCCATAGACGTCGAGGTCATGAAGGTGAGGCAGCTCACCAGCATAACGCCCCAGATTGTCCCACATGTCCCGTATGATCTTTTCGACCTCGCTATCGGCCATATCAGGGAAACTGGCCTTGAGGTTGTGCCGGGCGATGCGGTTTTTCGACGTCATGATCACGCCCAGCATCCGGCCAAGCAGGCCGCCCAGGGCGGAAGCCGCTTCGATCCCGACGAGGCGGAAGAGCCATAACACCAGCCACAGCAGACCGGCTTCCAGGCGATAACGCAGCATCTTCATGGGGCTGGCTGCGAGCAGTGCGCGAGCACCACGTCGTCCAATGCTCCGGTGTCGGCAAACACCATGTCGACCGGCACCGGCTCGACAAGCGGGCGGGTCGCTGCGTCGAGACGAACCCAGTCTTTCTCGGTCGTCACCAGCCTGGCGCCCATGGCGACGGCCTCTTCGAGCATGGTTGTCACGGTCATGGGATCAAACACGTGGTGGTCGGGAAACGAGCGGGTCTTGAGCACCACGGCGCCAAGGTCGTTGAGCGTGGCAAAGAACTTCTCGGGTCGGGCTATTCCGGCAAAGGCATAGACCGGCTCACCCTGAAAGACCAGTGCTCCGGCCCTTGGGCGGATGTCGGCGTGCAGGATCGGGCTGACGCTAGCAGCGAGGCGTTCGCCCAGCCTGTGCGGGTCGCTGCCCACCAGCAGCACCGCATGTGTTTTAGCCAGCGCATCGCCTAGCGGTTCGCGTAGCGGGCCCGCCGGTATCACTCTGCCATTGCCCAGGCCCGCCGGCCCGTCGATGACCAACAGGACCAGTTCCCTGGCGAGCGAAGGGTTCTGCAGGCCGTCATCCATGATCAGAAGATCTGCACCATCCGCGACAGCCCGGGCAGCCGACGCCAGGCGGTCCGCGCCGATCCAGACGGGACCATGGCGCGCGATCAAAAGAGGTTCATCGCCGACATCGCGTGCCGTGTGGCTTTCGGGATCAACCTTCACCGGCCCCTTGAGACGTCCACCATAACCTCGCGAAAGGACATGCGGCTGCCAGCCCTGGCTTGTCAGGCGTTCGGCAAGGGCGATACAGGTCGGTGTCTTGCCGCCGCCGCCGGCCGTGACATTGCCGACGCAGATCACCGGGACTCCGGCGCGTTGCGCTGTGTTGGATGCCTGGCGATGGCGCGTGGCCAATGTCCAGATGCAGGAGAATGGCCAGAGCAGGGCCGGCATGATCCCGCCCTCGTCCCAGAATGCAGGGCGGCGCATCAGCCCTTTGCCTCGACGACCGGCGCAAGCGCCCGGTAGACGGCATCCAGAATTCCCGAAGCATCGGCCTCGGCGCGCGCCTGGCCTGCTGCACCCATCGCCGCAACGGCCTCGGCGTCCTGCAACAGCCGACCGACAAGGGCCGCCAGTGTCGCGGCATCGGCAACCTGGATCGCACCACTCGCGGCCATCAGGTCATTGGCTGCCTGGATGAAGTTTTCCATATGCGGGCCGAACAGTACCGCCCGGCCCAGCAGAGCGGGTTCGCGCGGATTGTGCCCGCCTTCATGCAACAGCGATTTGCCGACAAAGACGGGATTGCCGAGCCGAAGGTAAAGGCCCATCTCGCCCATGGAATCTCCAAGAAAGATGTCGGCCTGGGGACCCGGAAGTTCGTTGCGCGAGCGGCGCACGACACCAAAGCCACGGTCGGTCAGGTCGGTCTCGATCGCGTCGCCGCGATCGGCATGGCGCGGCACGATCACGGTGAGAAGGCCGGGGATCGACCGCGCGATCTTGCGATGGACATCGGCTGCTAGCCGTTCCTCGCCCTCATGGGTGCTGACCGCGA